>CAZWEA010000014.1:0-32517 GCA_964632635.1 uncultured Cocleimonas sp.
AGGAAGTCTAAAAGCTATAAAGGCAATATCAATCGAGTCTGACCCCTTTGATACTTGACCCCTTTGATACTTGACCCCTTTGATACTGTAGTTGAATTCACACCCCCCCCCTTTTTACATAATTACAACTCAATATCCACAGTGATTAAGGAGTGATCAGAAATACCTTTTAAACGAACGTCGTGGTTATAACTTACTGTCTTTATTTTATTGTTTAACTCAGCAGAAGCGAGCGCATGATCATAACGAAAACCATTCTTTTGCTTAGTGCTAATCCAAGTATATTCTCGCTTAGTTTTATTGCGACTGCGCCATGTATCCACCCACCCATCTCGCATGAGCTGTTGAAACAAAAAGGTGTGTTCGAAGGACTTAGTTTCAGAGTCTTCAAAGGGAATGCCACAGTTTAGGTCGCCAATGATTAGGCTATTTTCTGTAAGAAAACTCTTGTCCAAATCTATCAAAGCATGAAGGTAGGGTGGTTGCTTCTTCTTTTGGGGTAGGTGTGCTGCAATGAGATTAAGCTCTGCTAAATCAGGAAAGAATGCACGAATCGCACGAGCAGGGATGTCTCCACCTTTCGGAAAAATTTGTGCTTGAAAATTATAACTAGAAGCGATGATTAAACTATTGTCACGAGCACTGTTGGTTGTTGGCACATATTGTTCATTCAATCCCATGTCGCTTAAACCATTGAGCAAGATTTCTTTGCTACTACCATGTCTAAACTCTTGCAGAGTCACAATATCAGCCTGTTCTTTATTAATAACATCAAGGATATCGTTTGCGCGTTTGCCCCCGCCGTGCAGAATATTCCAACTTAGTATTTTCATGACTAAGGAATATACTATAATGTGACAATGAAATTCTTAAAAAAATTATTTATTGGTCTTATTTTATTACTTCTAATATTAGCCGCAGTGAGTTTCTTATTACCGCAAAAACAACATGTAGAGCGAAATATAGAAATTTCAGCAAGTGCTGATAAAATCTATCCCTACCTTGCTAATCCAAAGCTATTTAACCTGTGGTCTCCTTGGTCAAAAATTGATCCAAAGATGAAAGTTGAATATTCAGGTGCTGAGACTGGAGAAGGAGCTAGCATGAGTTGGCAAAGTGAAAATACTGATGTTGGCTCAGGTAGTTGGACAATCACTAAGGCAGTTAAAGATAAGTCACTCGATGTTGAAATGGACTTTGGTAATGAAGGTGGAGCAACTTCTTTTTTTAAATTAGAAGCAAGTGATCAGAGCAGCAAGAAAACAACAGTAACATGGGGCTTTGATACAGATGCAGGAATGAACCCTATCATGCGGTGGTTAGGTTTAATGATGGATAAGATGGTCGGTTCTGAATATGCCAAGGGTTTAGCATCACTTAAGAAAAAAATAGAGAAATAAAACTATTTTTGATTTAAACTTATTGAGACCTGAGCATGCTTAGGTCTTTATAATAATGACTAATAAAAAAAATACTGGGGCAAAATGTTTAAAAAAATAATTGTAGTACATAAACCGTCAAAGGCTGATCTAGAGTCAAAAGGCGTATTCAATTGGTCTATCTGGTCACATCCTGAAGCCAAAATTCCGTGGCGATCTGAAGATGAAGAGGTATGTTACTTTCTGGAAGGAAAAGTGACAGTAACACCTGAAAATGGCAAGCCAATTCAAATCGTAAAAGGTGATTTAGTGACACTTCCTAAAGGAACTAAGTGTGACTGGGAAATTAGTGAGCCTGTTAAAACACACTATCGCTTAGATTAAGTTAACGGGGCTTAGATTATGTGCAACGATGCCATTATTCAAGCACCTTCTATTCAAGCACCTTCCAGCCACCAACAATATATTTCTCTTTCCAGTTTTCCAAAAGCATTTTAATTTGCTTTTCTGAGCTACTCACGCGAATTTCATGTTGTAAGGGTTCTTTGCGATTTGGACTGTAGTTTGTGAGATGTAATACATAGGCAGGATGATCCCGAGAGGCTTCTTCTTTATTGGTCTTCCAAAGTAATAATTTGCGTACCATAGTGGCTTCTTTGAGTACTTTGGTAGCAACGATTCTTTCAATAATCGTACTTGTTGGTAAAATTAAATCATCTGCAATTCTTTCTAAATCGGGAATTTCGGTGATATCTGAAAGTTGCGACATTTTAACGTCTTCAGCATTGGCGGTTTTATCATCTCGGATACGCAAAAATTGGGGTGAAATAATGCTACACAATGGCAAACGTCTTACACCTTCCCACTGTTTTTTGTCTTCTTCCCACTCAATGATCATCCGGTCTATGGTACTACCATGCGATGTTCGAGAAATTATGTCTAGGCAGGAGATTTCAATTACCATTCCAGGCGTGATCATTTGATAAGCAACACGATCTGAATTGACTTCGGCGTATTCACTTTCAGTAACCAGTGGATTGAGAATTTTTAATATTTCAACACGTTGTTCATCACTAAAACCACCTCCAACACGGGAGATAATCTGAAAACTACCATCACTGCGAATCACTGCCAGCAGCATGCTATGTAGCATGCCCGCTCTATCATCAATACCCTCGGTAAATCCCACCACGGCAAGGTCTAAAGTATGGCGTGGTTTGATTTTAAAAACACCTGCGGTATCGCTGCGAACGACGACCCCTTCGGCATCTTCTCCATCGACCCATTCGGAGAACTTTTTAAAGATTTCTTTTTCATCGCCAACGATTGTCTCAACCGAGTGGACCAATCCATCTTCGCCAAAGATCTCCTGTACTTTTTGAATCGCATCAGCGTAGTGCATGGATAGATCAGCACCATCTAAGTCGTAAATATTAAAGATGCCAAAACCTAGGCTATCAACGGCATCTTGATCTTCTGGTTTACGTGCAACTCGTACCACATCATGTACCCAAGCACGTTTGCCATCGGGTCGATTCACATATAGCTCACCACCGATTAGGGCAGATTTAATTCCCGCTTTCTTTAGATGTTTAGCAGCACGTTTATGAAACTCTGCCCCGACTCTTACTGTGCCACCTGGATTAATGCTAAATGCTTCTCCATCACGGTATACCAAGCAGGTAAATTCACCATCAATCTTACGACTAATAAAGTAATCACCTGCTGGGATACGGTATTTTGCTTTATCCCGATCCAATGCCATCATCATTCGCCCTAACTGACGACGACGCATGCGCACTTGCCTTAAAATATCAGGGTCATTAATACATTCACTGGCTTTTCCAACGTAATAATCGCCAAGGAGTTGGTTTAGTTTGTCTTTATTGAGGATAGCTTTCATTTCTTACTTTTCTTTAATTTATTATTCGTCTTCGTCTCGTTGGCTTGTGGTGATTTCAATTCGGCATTAGAAAGATGTAACAATAAAATATAGCAATCATCTTTAATCCTTCCTTCTAAAAATCCTCGATAAGCTGTGCTCCCTCGACGAAAGACTAAAGGCTCTTTTCCTGATTTTCCGCCACCAAGTAACATTAGGCTATTAAGCTCAGAAAGCTCTTTTGCCATACCATAGAGAAAGTCATAGGTTAGACCGTTAATATGCACTATCTGTAGTTTTGATGAAAAGACATAGCTGCGAATCGCATCACTTTTGGCTATCTTTTTACCTGTCCATGTCAAAGGAATATCAGTGTCGACATTTGCTTCATCGCGTTCCCGTTGACGACGTTCTTTAAATTTTCCTTCGGGTGAATAGATAACTTCATTTTGCTGAATGCGATAGGTGACTTCTTCATCATCGTTGATATATACCCGTGAGACATTCCAAAGGAATCGTCCAAAGACCTCTGTATCAACTTCAATATCACTTTCAATGAGTAGTTTTGCTAACTTTTCAGGATCATCTTTAGTCTGTTCTATTAATGAGTCGTAGTCATGATCTACCGTGGATTTTAGTACCTTGCGGGTATAGGAAGCCCCACCTTTTGGTCCAATATAACGTACTCGACTTCGCGGTGAAATACTCTCTGCTTTGACTACTGCATCGCGTTTGCGTGGGTCTGTTAAGTTTATATTTGCCATAAAAGTATTTTACAATCTTTAAAAAAAGGGGGGGGTGCCATAGTGGCTGTAAAGTTTTCACCAGTGCATTGAATCACAGCATACCAAAGTCGAGTTCATCACTGCTGGTCTCAGCTCCTTCATCTTTTTCTGCGGTGGATTCAATAATAGCGGCTTGCTCTAGCTTAGAATAGGAGACCCTATTTTCAGCGCCAATTAAAAGCCAAATAGTTGAATCATCGCCTTGCATTACAAAGGCAGGGTCTGGGTCAACACTGCCTCGATAACTAAAACTAGTTTTATAGATAACGCCATTTTTCATCGCTGTTAAAAAGCCTTTGTCCATAGTTTCACTTTTTAAAGCATAGGTCAGACGAATACTATGATCGAGAAATTCTTCAGCAGTGACTTCCTCATCTAAAGCTAAGCCCGAATCAAAACTGGAGGGGACTTTCTGGAGTTTGTTGCCATCAAAATCAACGGGGGTCAGATCAGCTCGACAAACCCATTCACCATCTGGATTAATGTAACCCGATGCTGTGCCACCATAGGGAACCAGTGTTTTACCATCATCTAACAATGTGGCTAAGTTACATTTATTACCATCCATATCCAATGTTTCAATGGAGCGTGAGCCGTAGAGTTTACTACGGTCTACTTTATGAATAGTACAATCGAAGCTATTTTTCCCTAGAGTAAAAGTAAGAGACCTTGCCATAAAGCATCCATTTAGTTTGATTTTGTTAGTATTCAGAAACTGACCAGTTGTAGATAGTATAACAAAACAGGGGACTCAGTTCAGTGGATTACAGGCAATAAAAAAGCGGACATAAAGTCCGCTTTTATGAAAAATGCAGAAATAAAAAATATTTCTGCGTGCTATTAGCAATACCCCCGTATAACTAATAGCTATTATCGTTCCCCAATCGTTACCGATCATTTAACGCTAACATAACTTCGCCGTTGTTAGAGTCTCAATAAAGTCATAAGTGTGTATGACTGATTATTATTTTTATTATTTTGAGATGTTCTAACAACAAAAGTCACAACACAAACCCCTTTGAAAAGTGACTTCTTGCTGAAGTTGGTCTATATAATAGATAAGCTTGCCTGAATTTAAGCTGAATAATGAAAAATAATGTCAATCTTTTTTAGATAAATGGTTTTGAGTCTTTGCACTATTGGATGCTTAAGTCGTACAAAGTTTCTTTCAATCCATTCTAGCCTCTATGTATATATTGGGGAGTCTATTTACTCTGGGTATACGTAAGAAATAGAGAATACATCACTTAGGAGATTACTATGGTAGCTATACATCACGACACAACTAACGCAAAAGAACTTGATTATGCTAAACCAATTGAAATCCGCACATTAGATAAAGGCGCGCCAATGCGCTGGTTAAGCAAAGGAATAGATGATTTTAAAACGGCTCCAATGTTAAGTATAAGCTATGGTCTTATTTATACCGTGCTTGGCTTACTTTTAATTTGGCTGACCTACCAAAACCCACTATACACTTTTGGTATGGTAACCATTTTTTACCTAGCAGGGCCGTTAATAGCCGTGGGTTTGTATTGCATGAGTCGGCAGATTGAAGCAGGAGAAAAGCCGCAGTTTGCGGGAAGTTATGAAGCATTGAAAAGGAATCCAATGGGACTTATTGGTTTTTCAATTACTATTGGGATAATAATTGTTTTTTGGACTGTTGTCGCGGCTGCTATATCTTCAGTCTTCCTTAGTGGAATTGTCGTAAGAGATACTCTTTATCAGACATTAATTCAAAGTAACCAACTGGTGCCTTTTGTTGCCACCTTAATGTTAGTCGGCTTATTGTTTGCCATTGTTACATTTACGGTAAGTATTATTTCTATTCCATTAATGACCCATCGAAAGCTAGATGTTGCCACCGCAATTATAACCAGCTGCAGGGCGGTTAAAAAGAACCCCTCAGTTATGTTTACTTGGGCATTTGCCATTGTTGCATTAATTGCACTAGGTTTTGCAACGGCCTTTGTTGGAATTGCTATTGCACTGCCAATTATAGGTCATGCAAGCTGGCATGCTTATAGAGAAATTGTTATTGATGAATAGTGACTGTTGTCACTAGATTAGAGGCAAAGGCTTTCAAAATTTGAAAGCCTTTATTTTGTGAACAAAGTGCTGTTCTCATAATAGAAATAATGTATTTTTTGCTTGTTTCATATGGCACCCCCACTCTTTTTACAAAATAGACTTATGTGAATTAAATATAAAGTCTTGTAGTTTTTAGTTGTAGATTTATTGTTAAGTGCTAGACTCCATTTTTTCTGAAACATTAGTTTAGTATCGTCTGATGTATTCAGGTCTGTAAAGTTTAAGAGCTGCGCGATGCATTTATCTTCCATTTTTCCTTTCCTTCTCTGGTTCAAATTAATAACAAAAGAATCTCTAAAAGCTGACTTAATTGCGGGTATTACGGGGGCTGTTATTGTCTTGCCACAGGGAGTCGCATTCGCCACAATAGCCGGCCTACCACCAGAGTATGGTCTCTATACGGCGATGGTAACCCCCGTTATTGCTGCACTATTTGGCTCATCGTTCCATCTGGTTTCTGGTCCGACAACGGCTATTTCAATTGTTGTTTTTTCAAGTATTAGCCATCATGCAGATCCTGGAACACCTGAGTTTCTTTCTTTGGTTTTAACTCTGACCTTTCTTGCTGGCGTCTATCAACTCGCATTTGGTTTAGCTCGTTTAGGATCATTGGTTAATTTCGTATCTCATACGGTTGTCATTGGCTTTACAGCGGGTGCAGCGATACTTATAGCAACCAGTCAGATGAAACACATAACTGGTATCTTCGTCCCAAAGGGTGAGTCATTTTTACATACTTGGGTCGATCTTTTTAAAGGACTCAGTGAGCTCAATATTTATCTCATTTTACTTGCGCTTGTTACCTTAGTTACAGCCATAATTGTTAAAAAAGTTATGCCGAAAGCACCTAATCTTTTGATCGGAATGGTGCTTGGAAGTTTATTGGCATTAGTCTTAAAAGATTACACTACAGAGATTAAATTAGTTGGAGAGATACCTGCAAATCTTCCGCCATTATCAAGTCCTGACTTTTCATTTTCAACCATTAAAATGTTAGCCTCTGAGGCTTTCGCAGTTGCTTTACTTGGTTTAATAGAAGCGGTTTCTATTAGTCGTGCTATCGCAAATAAATCAGGGCAGAGAATTGATACCAATCAGGAGTTCATAGGTCAGGGAATGTCGAATGTATTTGGCAGTTTCTTCTCAAGTTATGCGGGCTCTGGTTCTTTTACACGTTCTGGCATTAATTATGAAGCAGGTGCTAAGACACCATTGTCAGCTATCTTAGCTGCATTTTTCTTAGTGTTGATTGTACTTTTAATTGCTCCGTTAACTGCATATTTGCCGATAGCGGCGATGGGTGGTGTTATACTGTTGGTGGCTTATAATCTGATTGATTTTCATCATATAAGGAAAACTTTATCGTTTAGTGTTTCCGAATCAGCCATTTTATTAACCACCTTTTTTGCGACACTTTTCTTAGAGCTGGAATTTGCAATTTATTTAGGGGTTCTACTTTCTTTAGTTTTATTCTTAGCAAAAACATCGACCCCTAATGTTCCTGTGTTATCTATTGATAATGACCCAAATGAGAGGCATAGAAAATTTATTCGTATTGATGAAAAACCACTAGAAGAGTGCCCACAGTTAAAGATTCTTCGAATTGATATGTCGGTTTATTTTGGCTCTGTAAACCATATTCAAAAAATCATGAGTCGGATTGAAGACAATGAAAATATTCACCATATTTTGATTGAAGCCAGTGGCATTAATTTCATTGATTTGGCTGGGGCAGAGGTTTTAGGGGCAGAGAATCAACGTTTATTGAAGGAGGGAGGCGGTCTGTACTTTGTTGGTATGAAGTCTTCAGTTTATGAATTTGCTGCAGAATCAGGTTTTATTAAACAGATTGGTAATGATCACTTTTTCGATTCAAAGTCACAAGCAATACGCCGAATTACGCGGCGTTTAGATCATAAGGTGTGTTCCACATGTCAGTTTAGAATTTTTAAAGAGTGTGAAGCATATTAAGGTCTCGTATCGTTGATCTTGTATAAAGACGGGGTACTATTTACAAACTTTTGTATAACGTTAGTGTCAGTTTAAGGAGTATGGACGTATATTTTTAGATTTCTGTAATCAAAATTGCAATAAATGAATTAGAGTTAACATTATGGGAAAAGTAATTAGATTAACTGGTTTAATATTTCTATTTTTTTTAACGATTGGCACTTTCCAAGTTAGCCATGCTGAATCTCTATGGCAGCCTGCCGCAAAACTACTTAATGAACAAAAACTCAATAAAGCAATTGAGAAGATTGACGCTTTACTTAAAAAAGAAAAATCAGCAGGACATAATAAAAACTGGCGGCAGGCGATTGTGTTGGGAACAGAAATTCGTACTCAGCAGAATAATATCGAAGATGCCGCTAATTATATTTTGGGCCAAGATTGGCCGAAAGATAAGGACTCTACATTAATTCTTAATTTACACTTAGCGAAAGCATTAATGGCTTACGTTAATCGATTTAATTGGCAAATCCAAAATAGAGAAACAATAAAAAGTAGTAAACAATTACCACTTAAGAAAAAAAGCATGGAACAACTTAATGCAAATATTAACAGTAGCTTTGTTCGTGCTTATGAACTTGCTTTAGAGAATAGTAAAAGACCATTAAATTTTTATAAAATTGAAGGGTTTAAAGGTAGTAATAATTACTTTAGCAAAGTAAATTATCCGCCAGAAGTTCGTGGCTCGATTGTGGATTCGGTGATTTATTTGTGGGTGGATTATTTAAGACAGTCACAGTTTTGGAGTGCCAAGCACTCAAATCAATCTGCATCATTATCGATGGGTAAATTATTGTCTTCCTCCTATCAAGTGAACCACAGTGATAGTTCGGTGCATCCAGAAAAACGTAGTGCCAGTTTACTTTCCTTGCTAGAGCGACTAGAGATCAAAGCGAGTCGTCCTGAAGCAGCGATGGAAGCTTTACGTCAAAAAATACTCTTGTTTGATGCTCGAAAACGATCTAGTCAAGATACGGATTTATTTATTTCAACATTGCGTAAACGTATAGAGAATGCACCTAAATCACTTCCTTGGGTAAATGCATTACGCAGTAGCCTTGCAGGTATTTTAAAATATCGAGACACTGATATTGAGAATAATATTAAGAGTATAGCCGTGTTGAAAGAGTGCTTGTCACGGCATAAAAAAAACCCAGTTACACAGCTTTGTAGGCATCAATATAAAGAAATCATCAAGCCTGTTTTAAGCATCAGCTCTATGAAAGTGGATGGTTTGAATAAGCGTTCAATACTGTTAGAACATAAAAATATTGATAAGCTTTTTTTCCGGGCGTGGCCACTCAATGTTAAACAAGCGTTGAGTCATAATATGCATACGGATGTTAGAAATCTAATCGCGTCTAAGAGAAAGCCAGTAATACAATGGGTGCAAAAAATCGCTCGCGGCAAGGATTATAAAAACCATAAAACTTATGTCACACCGCCGATTAAGAAGCACGGTTATTGGTTAATTGCTGCCTCGTTAAATCCTGATTTTTCGATTAAAGATGAAAATAATGTGATTGTTAGCACTACCTTGAGTTTGTCACGTTTAGTGGCTGATAGGAGTAATTCAAATAATCAGCTGAAAATCAATGTCTTTAATGGTGAGACAGGTCATGTTGCACCAAAAACCAATATTCAGTTGTGGCAAATTAATTATGGTCAACCAGCTAAGTTTATTGCATCAACATTAACCGCAAATGATGGCATTGCCAAGCTCACTACGGTGAGCAGTAAAAGTTATAAATTAGTATTAAAACTGGGTAATGATTTTACTGTCTCAGATGAGTTTTATAGCGGATATAGCTGGGATCAGAATAATGCACCATTGAAGAATGCGCTAATTTTTACTGATCGTGCTATTTACCGTCCTGGGCAAAAAATCCTCTGGAAAATTATTGCATATAAAGGCGATAGCAAAACAAGTAACTATTCTATCTTTCCGCATACGGATGGTTTTGTGGAATTGAAAGATGCAAATGGTAAAGTCGTCAAGAAAGTTAAGGTTAAGACCAATGAGTATGGTTCTGCCTCCGGTGAGTTTATCGCTAAAGAAGGTTTGTTATTGGGGCGTTGGAGCCTATCATCATCGTGGGATAATCAGGGTAAAGTAATTCGAGTAGAAGAATATAAACGCCCGACATTTAAAGCTAACTTTGAAGAAACAGAGAAAAGTTTACGCTTAGGTGAAATGGCAACCGTTGCAGGCTCTGTAAAATATTATTTTGGGCAAGCAGTTACTGATGGCAAGGTAAAATGGTCTGTAAAACGTGCTGCAATATATCCTTGGGAGCATGGTTATTCTGGAAATCACGTGTCACCAGAAAAGCATATTGCAAGTGGAACAGATCAGCTTGATGAGAAGGGTCAATTTCACATTGTGTTCACTCCTAAGGTTGCCGTGTTTCCAGAAGGTGATAAACCGAATAAAGCGCTGACTTATAACTTTGTTGTTAATGCTGAAATTACTGATGCAGGCGGGGAAACACGCCATTTAAATAAGACATTCAAGATTGCAAAATCCAGTATTAAAGTAGAAATATCACAGGATCACAGCTACGAACTGGCAGCTAAAAGTTTTGATTTGTCGTTACAGAGACATGATTTAAACGATACGCCTAGAGCGGGAATAGCGAGTTGGACTTTACATCAAATTAGCCAGCCAAAAATGCCTATAATGCCCGTTGATAAAATCATGAAAATCAGTAAAGAAAAATTAATTTACGCAAGCAAAGGGGATAAACTGTTTCCTCGTTGGAGTGTTGCAGACAGTGATACTAACACGATTAATCAATGGAAAGACGCACAACAAGTCGCCAAAGGGTCAATCAAGCATGCACTTGATGGGCGTGCAAAAGTAACACTGCAAGGTTTAAGAACGGGTCTATATCGCTTTAAGTACAGTAGTAAGGATGGCGCAGGGAATTTATATACACAAGATAAAGTCATTCGTGTTGCCAACACTAAGCAAACCACAATGATGTTACCTGCTGTTTTAGAAGTACAAAATAGCTCGGTTGAGGTAGGTGACAATGTACAGGTTTTGCTAGGTTCTGGTTTTAAGGCATCTCCCGTTATTTTAGAAATTTATCAAAAGAACAAACTGCTAAAAAGAAGCATTCTTCGGGGTGGTATTAAGCAGATAGAATTTCCCGTTCAGCGTGAACATCGTGGCGGCTTGCGCTTTATACTAACCATGATTAAAGATTATCAAATATTCCGCAAACAAGCATTTGTAAATGTTCCTTGGACGGATAGGAATTTGAATGTGTCATTTACAACTTTCCGCGATAAACTACAGCCTGGACAAAAAGAAACTTGGCGCGTAAGTGTAAAAGACTCAAATAACAAGTCACTGGAAAAGGGCGTGGTGGAAGTACTTGCTTCGATGTATGACCGTAGTTTAGATTTATTTACAACACATTATCCAGCAACCATACAGCCGCTTTATTCGGAGTGGTTTAATGGTGCCTCTCAACATAGTAGTCTTGGGATGCGGCGAGCTGTTTATAATAAATCAATTCAATTACCTGATGAGCCGAGTCTTTTTTCAAATGTATATCTTAATAATTTGTGGCATATGGTGGGGATAGAATTGATAGCATCACCAATGGTTCCGCATCCTGCTCCAATGGCAGCGCCAGCAACTGCACGAAGAGCGCCAATGAGAAAAAATGCGCCGAAAAATGTACATGCACTTCAAAGAAAGCTTAAAGCATCAGGCTATTACAAAGGAGCTATGGATGGTGTGGTAAGTGAGGGAACAAAGTCGGCACTTAGAAGATTTATGGAACGTGGAAATGGTGGCGATAATGAGGTTGTTGAGAGTAGTTCAGGCGATGATCTTGATACTATTGAAACCCGCACAAACTTTAATGAAACAGCCTTTTTCTATCCGCACTTAGTTTTAGAAAATGATGGTACGGTTGCTTTTGAATTTGAAGTGCCAGAGTCATTAACGCAGTGGAAGTTTTGGGTTTCTGCTATAAGTAAGGACTTACGAGGTGGAACAAGGTCTGAGTTTGTTACTACTAGCAAAGAGTTAATGGTTAGACCTTATCTGCCACGGTTTTTAAGGGCAGGTGATCATGCGGAAATTGAAGTATTGGTAAATAATAATAGTGATAAAGCACTCACGGGAAAACTTGATTTTGATGTGCTCGATGAGAAAACCAAAGAATCTATTGCAGATAGTTTTAATCTCAAAAATACAATGCGTGATTTTACGGTGGCTGCTGGTCAAAGTACCAATTTACGCTTTTCAATTACCGCACCAAAAGATTTAGGGGTGGTGGCAATCCGCGCTCGGGCAAGTGCTAGTAATGGAAAAACAAAACTGGGTGATGGCGAGCAACGCCCATTACCCGTATTGCCAAGCCGCTTTCACTTGAGCCAAAGCCGCTTTACGGCTTTAAAAGCAAACACCACTAAAAAGTTGGAGTTCAAAGAACTT
The DNA here is from genome assembly GCA_964632635.1 of uncultured Cocleimonas sp. GTDB lineage: Bacteria > Pseudomonadota > Gammaproteobacteria > Thiotrichales > Thiotrichaceae > Cocleimonas. Next base: position 12,607 of record CAZWEA010000014.1, read on the forward strand.
GCACAAAACAGTGATGCTACGCGGGTTAATGAAAACTTGGTGGTGACGATTGATGGCCAATTATTTTATTCAACCTTAAATGCTTTACCTTATTTGACTGAATACCCGTATGAATGTACGGAGCAAACCATGAATCGTTTTTTATCAACTTCGATTGTTAATTCGGTGTTTTCAAAGCATCCAGCACTGGCTTCAATGGCAAATAAAATGAAGCACCGTAAAACTAAAAATGAGAATTGGCAAGCGGTTGATAAAGATCTAAATAGTAAAATGCTATTGGAAGAAACACCTTGGCTGAATCAGGCAAAGGGTGGCAAAGACGATGACAAGCTGATTCGTATTCTTGATCCTAAAGTTGCCAACGCACAGCATAAAAAAGCATTGCTTAAACTGCGTAAAGCACAAACTAAAAAGGGAGGTTTTCCTTGGTGGGAAGGTGGTCCTGATTCGCCTTATATGACGGCATATTTACTCCGTGGATTTTCACGTGCCTTAGAATTCAAAGTGGATATTCCAAAAGATATGGTACAAAAAGCATGGGGCTATTTACATAAACAGTATGAGAAGAAACTACCTGATAGTCTGGATGAGCACGTTAATGAAATCACTTTTGTTAATTATGTATTATCGTCTTACCCCGATAAAAGTTGGACAGGGAATGTCTTTAGCGATAAAGAAAGTGCTCAAATATTGGATGTTTCCTATCGCCATTGGAAAACCATGTCACCATTATTAAAAGCCTTTTTATCTTTAACGTTGCACCGTGCAGGTGAGAAAGATAAAGCAAAACTGATTTTTGATAGTGTTATGGATGCGGCAGTAACTGACGAAGAGCTTGGAATTTACTGGAAAAAACAACAACGCTCATGGCTTTGGTATAACGACGAGCAAGAAACTCATGCCTTTATGTTACGCACCATGATGGAGTTAGATCCTGAAGATGAGCGTCGTCATGGCTTAGTCCAGTGGATAATGCTAAATAAAAAGCTAAATCATTGGAAGTCTACTAGAGCAACTGCCGAGAATATCTATGCTCTGGTGCATTATTTGCAAAAAGATGGGCAGTTAGGCAAGGATGAAACAGCTATAATTAAGATAGGAAAATCATTAGAAAAAACACTGCAGTTTAAAGCTAATGAATACACGGGTGCAAAAAATCAGTTACAAGTGAAAGCCGAAAAAATAAAACCTGAAATGGCAAGTATCACAGTTGCAAACCAAAGTAAGTCGTTAATGTTTGCCTCAGCAAGTTGGCACTTTTCAACGGATACACTCCCCAAAGAAGCACAGGGAGATTTCTTTAAAGTCAGTAGAAAGTTTTTCAGAAGAATCCAAAAAGGCAGTGATTGGGAGCTGCAACCACTAGCCGAAGGCGCAAGCATCAATGTCGGCGACCAGCTAGAAGTCCAGCTAGACCTATTTGCAAAACACACCGCTGAGTATGTGCACCTGCGCGCACCTAGAGGGGCTGGGTTTGAGCCAGAAGTTAATACATCAGGCTATCGTTGGAAAGGTCGCGCATCTTATTACGAAGAGATCAGAGATAGCGGCACTAACTTCTTTTTTGAGAGATTACCAGCTGGAGAATACAGCTTTAAATATCGTTTAAGGGCAACAACAGCAGGGCAATTTAGAGTGGCGCCCGCGACAGTACAGAGTATTTATGCACCTGAGTTTAACGCCTATTCTAGCGGCAAGCGGTTGGGGATTGCTTTTTAAGGCTCACCAAGAGCCAAAAAGTACGCAGTGGATCGCGAAGCGAAACACAGTGATGTTGGTAGCAAGGGATGTGCCCACTAATTTATACAGATTTCAAGAAAGAAAGAGACACTCAATAAGGCTCACCAAGAGCCAAAAAGTACGCAGTGGATCGCGAAGCGAAACACAGTGATGTTGGTAGCAAGGGATGAACTCACTACATCAACTCGAATTACAGGAGTATGTAGACTTACAATCTTGCAAAAAAGGCGGGGGTGCCATATGAAGGTTTTAGTTGAATCGCCCCTTTTTTCTTTCCCTTGAAGGTAATGTTTAGATAGTTTGCAGTTTTAACCTAGAATCCTTAGTTGAGCAGAGCAAAGTGTTCTGTAGCGTTCTTCGTTAATTGATTAATTCTTATTAAAATTAAAGCATTCAACTGAGGAATCTAGGTTTATGCAAAAAACGATCATGGAAACCTCCTCTTTAAGAGTGTACTCTATGCAAAAATTTAAAAGGAAGTGACTTGTTATGGCGCAAAAATATAAGAGAATTCTACTTAAGTTAAGTGGTGAAGCATTGATGGGTAAATATGACTTTGGTATCGATGCGGATGTTTTGCTTGAAACGGCTACAGAAGTCGTTTTGCAACAAAAAAGTGGTACACAAGTCGCGCTAGTTATCGGTGGTGGTAATATTTTTCGTGGAGCGGGTTTAGCTGAAGGTGGAATAGATCGAGTAAGTGCCGATCAAATGGGAATGCTAGCTACCGTGATGAATGCTTTGGCGATGCAGGATGCGATAAAGAAACAGGGTGTTAATTGTCGTGTTATGTGTGCTTTAAAAATAGACCAACTTGGTGAAGAGTATTCTGCGCACAAAGCAAGAGAGTACTTGGCAGATGGTGATGTAGTTATTTTTGCTGCTGGTACAGGTAATCCTTATTTTACGACAGATACAGCGGCTAGTTTACGAGCGATAGAAATTCAGGCTGATTTACTTTTAAAAGCGACTAAAGTTGATGGAATATATGACTCAGACCCAATGAAGAATTCTGATGCGGTACGCTATGATGAGCTGAGCTTTGATACTGCAATTTCAAAAGAACTGGGTGTAATGGATCTTACAGCGATGGTATTATGTCGTGAGAATAAAATGCCACTATGTGTATTTAATATGTTTGAATCAGGTGCGCTAGATAAAATTGTTAATGGTGATAAGCAGGCGGGCACACTGGTTAATGTTTAGTACAGGGAAAATAAACTAGACTAAGGTATAAAAGGAAGGAAGACGATGATTAATGAAATAACAAAAGATGCAGAAAGCCGTATGCATAAAAGCATTGAGTCTTTGAAAATAGGTTTAGCAAAAATACGCACCGGTCGTGCTCACCCTAGTCTACTAGAGCATATTATGGTTAGCTATTACGGTAATGACACCCCATTGTCTCAGGTAGCTAGCATTGGTGTAGAGGATGCTCGAACGTTAACGGTAACGCCTTGGGAAAGAAATATTGTACAGGATGTTGAAAAAGCGATCATGAAGTCTGATCTTGGCTTGAATCCAAATTCTGCGGGTACAGTTATTCGTATCCCAATGCCACAATTAACTGAAGAACGTCGCCGTGATTTGGTGAAAGTGGTTAAACATGAAGGGGAGAACGCTAAGGTCGCTATTCGGAATATTCGCCGAGATGCAAATTCTGATTTTCAATCATTGGAGAAAGAAAAAGAAATCTCTGAAGATGAAATGCATGATGCGCAAAGTACCATTCAGGCTATGACAGACAAACATGTAAAAGAAATAGATGCTGTTGTTGATGTGAAAGAAGAAGACTTAATGAAGGTTTAATTGACCATCATGGATGCAAATATCGAAATACCACGTCACATCGCTATCGTTCTTGATGGTAATGGTCGCTGGGCTAAAGCAAAACACCGCCCACGTTTTATGGGACATAAAAAAGGTGTAGAAGCAGTTCGCAACATTGTTAAAGCCTGCTCTACATTAAAGGTTGAGTGCTTAAGTCTGTTTGCATTCAGTAGTGAGAATTGGAAGCGTCCAGAAGATGAGATAAAGAGTCTGATGGGCCTTTTCATGATGGCGCTGGAGCGAGAAGCAAAGTCTTTAGCCAGAAACAATGTACGCTTACAAATAGTTGGAGACCTTAGTCATTTTTCTGACAAACTCCAAAAGAAAATTAAAGAAGTAGAAGCTCTAACTGAAAATAGTGACGGTTTACGCTTGGTTATCGCCGCTAATTATGGTGGTCGCTGGGATATCACTAATGCAACAAGAGCTTTGGCGGAGAAAGTTAAGTCAGGTGAACTAGCCGTTGAACAGATTAACGAAGAAAGCATTACGGAAATGGTTAGTACTCAAGGTATTCCTGATCCTGATTTATTCATTCGTACGGGTGGAGAAAAGCGGATTAGCAATTTTTTGATTTGGCAAATGGCGTATACCGAGTTGTATTTTACCGATATTCTATGGCCTGATTTTGATGAGGGTGAATTAGATAAAGCGATTAAAGATTTTTCCTCAAGACAGAGGCGTTTTGGTAAAACCAGTGAGCAAGTTATCGCTGATAAAAAAAACAATAATTAAATTAAAATGCGCTTAAAAGCCTTTTCCTACATATTTGTCAAAAGAAGGATATTAAATTTATGGACTCAGTACTAAAACAACGCATTATCACAGCAGCCGTTTTGATTGTTGCTGTTATTCTGGCAGTATTATTGCTCCCCAATATTTTGTTCGCGCTTCTTGCGCTGGTGGTTATTGTTAGCATTGGTGGCTGGGAATGGTCACGGTTGGTTGGATTTGAAGATTTTCATAGGGGCTTATTCGTTGCGTGGTTACTGCTAAGTGCCTATGTAGTCTACAAATGGGGTGATTTACGCTGGGTTCTTATTGTGATGGGCGTTATATGGTGGGCTGGTATACTTGTGTTGCTTAGCATGTATGAACAAGGGACTGCACTTTATAAAGATAATAAGTTGATACTGCGTGTATCTGCCTTCTTTGTTTTAATCTCTGCTTGGATTGCACTTGTTACTTTGCATCAACATCATCCTTTGTTGGTTTTGTATTTGATATTTCTTGTTGCAGTTGCAGATAGCGGTGCCTATTTCACGGGTAAAGCAATGGGTAAAAATAAGCTAGCGCCAGAACTCAGTCCAGGGAAAACTAGAGAAGGTATGTTAGGTGGTTTAGCAGGTGCGATAGTGTGGGCGATATTGGGCGCATGGTTTTTTGATTTGGGTGCGCGTGATTGGGTTTACTTTATAGTCTTATCTGTAGCAGTCGCATTGCTTTCGGTTGCAGGTGATTTGTTTGAAAGTTTGATTAAACGAGAAGCAGGCCAAAAAGATTCTGGAAATATCCTTCCTGGTCACGGTGGAATTTTAGATCGTATTGATGGTTTGATAGCAACGTTGCCATTATTTGCATTAGGAATATTCTGGGGTGCTGTGCAAATATGAGTGTTTCAAAAGGCATTTGTATTTTAGGTTCTACAGGTACCATCGGTGTAAATACACTGGATGTTATTGCTCATAATAAAGAAAAATTTCATGTGGTTGCTTTAACGGCTAATCACAATACTGAAAAGCTATTCCAACAGTGTTTGGATTTCACCCCAGAATATGCCGTTATGGTTGATGAGAATGCAGCTAAGCAACTGCGTCAGCTGTTTAACGATGCCGGATGTAAGACAGAGGTACTTGCTGGAAAGAAAGCCTTAGAGGATGTTTCACAGCTATCTCAGGTAGATTATGTGATGGCAGCCATCGTAGGTGCAGCTGGTTTGTTGCCAAACTTAGCGGCAGCTAAAGCAGGTAAAAGAGTATTGCTTGCGAATAAAGAATCATTAGTCATGTCAGGGCAGTTATTTATGGATGCTATTCATGAAAATGATGCTGAATTATTGCCTATAGACAGTGAACACAATGCTATTTTTCAATCAATGCCCGCATTAATTAATGGGTTTCAATTGAAAAAAGGCGTAACCAAAATATTATTAACAGCTTCTGGTGGTCCCTTTCGTCAACGGGCAGTTAATACACTTCATGAAGTCACGCCTGAACAGGCTGTAGCTCACCCTAATTGGGTGATGGGGCAGAAGATATCAGTAGACTCTGCCACCATGATGAACAAAGGACTGGAAGTTATTGAAGCATGTTGGTTATTTGACGTGCCAGAAGAGCAAATTCAAGTAGTGATTCACCCACAAAGTACGATTCATTCAATGGTCTCTTATAATGACGGTTCTGTATTGGCACAAATGGGAAATCCAGATATGCGAACGCCTATAGCCTATGGATTATCCTATCCAGAGCGAATAGAGTCAGGTGTAGAGCAATTAGATATATTTGATGTGGCTCGTTTAGATTTTGAAAAGCCAGATTTCGAAAGGTATCGTTGTCTACAACTTGCCTTTGATGCACATCGTACAGGTGGTTATGCAACGATTGCTTTAAATGCTGCGAATGAAATAGCCGTAGAAGCATTTTTAGCTAAGAAAATTAAGTTTACAGATATACCGCTAATCGTAGAAAACGCACTGCAGAAAGCCCCTTCAGGGACACCTCAGCAAATAGATGATATACTATCGCAGGATATAAGTAGTCGTGAAAATGCGAGTGTATATGTAAGTCATTTGCATTAGTCTATTTAATATCTATTAAACCTAAAAGTTTAAATTAAGAACAAAAACACATTTAATTTTCTTGCCTTACCTTAATAACGACTGACTAATTATGATAGTACTGATCTCTCTGCTCTCTTTTCTCGTTGCAATAGCCATTTTAGTGGGTATACACGAATTTGGACACTTCTGGGTTGCTCGCAAACTCGGAATTAAAATCATCCGTTTTGCCATTGGTTTTGGTAAGCCGATCTGGACGCACAAATCTAAAGACAAAGACGGTACAGAATATGTACTTGCCGCTATCCCTATGGGTGGTTATGTAAAAATGTTAGATGAGCGTGAAGGTGATGTTGATGAAAGTGAAAGACATCGCGCATTTAATACTCAGCCTGTGTGGAAACGTTTTTTAGTCGTTCTAGCAGGCCCCATGTTTAATTTCTTTTTTGCTATAGCAGCATTTGCAGCAATTCAAATGATGGGAATAGATTCTGCCCGTCCTTACATTGGTGATATTCAACAGCGAACAGTAGCGGCTCAAGCTGGTTTTGAATCGAAAGATTTAATCACTGGAATTAATGATGTTAAAACTGAGTCACAGCGTCAGGTTAAATTGACACTGTTGAATGAATACTTAAAGAATCCTAACTTAAAAATACATGTGACAACCCAAGCTGGTAAGCAAGCAGTACGTCAGTTGGACTTAACAAATATAGGCTTACTTGCGGATGAAGGTGATTATTTTCTTAAAACGGGTGTCAGTTTTTGGCAACCAGCACATAGCACGATGATTGGTAAAGTTATGCCTGATCAACCTGCTGGTATTGCTGGTTTTAAAACTGATGATAAAGTCATTCGTGTTGATGGAGAAAAAGTAGTCAGTGCAGCATTCTTTTCTGACTATATTAACTCCCATGCAGGAAAAGCAATTAAAGTTGAAGTTGATCGAAAGGGTGATATTCAATTATTAGAATTAACGCCATTAGTCACTGAGGTGAAAGGTGTATCCAGAGCACGAATTGGTGTCGGTCTTGCACGAAAATATAATGATAAAGATTTAAAGGATTTTCTTTTTGTTCGCGAAGCGCCCTTTTTCGAAGCTTTAAAATTGGGAGCTGTTGAAACGTGGGATATGTCAATTATGACGCTTAAGGTCATGGGACGTTTAATCACGGGTGAAGCATCACTGAAAAACATCTCAGGGCCAATTACCATCGCTAATTATGCTGGAAAAAGCGCGTTAATCGGGTTTTCTGCCTTCCTCAGCCTATTAGCTATTGTCAGCTTAAGCCTTGGAGTGTTAAATTTATTACCTATACCCATGCTTGATGGAGGACATTTAATGTACTACATCATCGAGTTGGTCAAGGGAAGTCCAGTTTCAGAACGGGTAGAAGCTGTTGGAATGCGAATAGGGATGAGCATAGTAGGCGTTCTAATGGTAGTGGCTATATTTAACGATATTGATAGACTGATTAAACTTATTTCTTAATTCGTTATACAATAGGGTAAAATCTGAGCAATAGTCTCGGAAAATAATAAGATAGGGTTTACAAAATGAATAAGAAAATTCTTCGAGTCTCACTGGCAGGCTGTTTACTTGCGATAAGTCATGGCGCATGGGCTGATAGCTTTATACTTTCAGATGTTCAAGTTAGAGGCTTAGAGCGCATCACTGCTGGCACGGTTTTGAGTAATATTCCTGTCACGGTTGGTGAACAGTTTGATGATCGCATGACATCGAATCTAGTTCGATCCCTATATAAAACTGGTTTTTTTGATGATGTGCAAGTTAGTCGACGTGGTAATGCTTTAATTGTTAAAGTTCATGAGCGAGCAGCTGTCGGAGAAATAGAAGTTTCTGGTAATAAAGCAATAGAAACGAAAGTGCTATTATCTGCTCTAAAGCAAGCTGGTGTTGCCAAAGGTAGGCCATTAGATCGATCTGCTTTGAATCGGATTCAAAGAGAAATTAAACAGCAGTACATCGCACGGGGTAACTATGGTGCAGATGTCACAACCAAGCTAGATAAGCTACCTAGAAACCGAGTTGCAGTAAAAATAAAAATTCATGAAGGTGCTGTTGCTCGAATTAAGCGAGTAAAAATTAACGGTAATAAAGCTTACACTGAAAAAACCTTGAAGAAGTTACTAGAGTCTGGAGAGAAAGGACAATTTGCTTTTTTCAGTAGTCGCGACAAATACGCTAAAGAAAAATTAGTTGGTGATATTGATAACCTTACTTCGTTCTATAGAGACAGAGGTTATTTAAACTTTGAAGTAACTTCTACTCAGGTTTCTCTTTCAAAAGACAAGCAATCCGTTTTTGTTAATATTAATATCCATGAAGGTGATCAATACCGAATTGGTAAAGTAAAAATATCTGGAAACTCTGGATTGTCAGCCAAAGAGTTAAATAAATTACTGACTTTGAAGGAAGGGCAAATATTCTCTCAAACAGCGCTTGCTAAAACGAGAAAAAATATAAAAGCACGTTTAGGTAAAGATGGTTTTGCCTTTTCAAATATAGGTATTCTCCCTCAGGTAGATAAAGTAAATAAACGTGTTAATCTTGTTTTCAAAGCAGAAAAAGGTCAACGCACTTATGTAAGACGTATCAACATACGTGGAAACTATAGAACTAAAGATGAGGTATTTCGTCGTGAAATGCGTCAACTAGAAAGTTCTTTCCTTTCTAAAGAAAAAGTTGAACGATCAAAAGTGCGTATTCAACGCTTGCCATTTGTCCAGGCGGTTAAGATTGTTACCTCCCCTGTTGTTGGCAGAAGTGATCAGGTTGATCTTGATGTTGTTGTGAGTGAGCAATCATCAAATCAATTTAATGCGGGACTTGGTTTCTCTGATAGTCAGGGTCTGTTATTCAATATTGGTCTTAAGCAAAATAACTTTATGGGTACAGGTAAAAGTGTATCTGTTGCAGCAACGAATAGTGAGTCAACGCAAAGCTTTAGATTTAGTTACAATAACCCATACCACACGGTTGATGGTGTTGGTCGTGGTTTTAATGTTTTCTTTGAAAAGAATGATGCAGACGAAGATGATGTGTCAGACTTTAGTAGTGATACTTATGGAGCAGAACTTAACTATACCATTCCATTAACTGAAGATAACTCATTGCGCTTTAGTTTAGGTGGTGAACATCGAGAGATTAAAACAACCTCAGGAACACCTGACCATATCAAAGAGTTTATTGATCAAAACGGTGATAACTACAATAATATCCTAGGTAAATTAAGTTATATTCACGATACTAGAGATCGTTTCTTATTCCCAACCAAAGGCTTGAGAAATAGTATCTCACTAGAGTTAGGCTTGCCAGGTAGTGATCTTGAGTTTTATAAGCTTCGCTACAAAGGTTCTTCATATCATCCAGTAACAGATAAAATTACCTTTGCAATCAAGGGTGGTCTCTCTTATGGAGATGGTTTTGGTGATACTACAGGGTTACCATTTTTCGAAAGATTTTATGCTGGTGGTATTAATACCGTACGTGGTTTTGAAAATAATAGCTTAGGCCCAAGAGACTCGAATAATGATTCTGCGGGCGGTTCATTAAGTGTCAATGGTAGAGCTGAGTTGTTATTCCCAGTGCCATTTCTTGATGACGTGAAAGGCTTGAGAATGAGTGCATTTGTAGATGGCGGTAATGTTTTTGAAGATACGAATTCATTTGAATCAGATGATATTCGTTATTCAGCTGGTGTAGCTGCTACTTGGATGACACCACTAGGCGCACCATTAACTATTAGTTATGCAAAACCTCTTAATTCTAAAGACGGTGATGAAGAGCAAAAATTACAATTCACAATTGGTGCAAGTTTCTAAACAGCTGTTCTGCTAATTTATTTATAGTTTGAGGCTCCTTTGGGAGCCTTTTTGCTTATTGGGCTTGATCAGATATCCCTTAAGTAAAACATTTTTTCGAGAAATTTCCAATTTGTCAAAAAAGGGGGGGGTGCCATACATATAAAAATGAATTACTATTCGGGTGAATAGTCTTTTAAGGTTTTATGAGAATGGATGCTACATTTACTGTTGCAGAGAAAGCCCCCAAGCTTCCTAGGACACCTTGGCGATTTGCTTTATATTTTTATAAGCAAATGCCTTTCGCTTTGTTCGGGATTTTCTTATTCGAAGCGGCTCAGGCCAGTTGTACAATTTCTTTACCCTATGCGGTAAAGAAAATTATAGATGCAGTAACATTAGCAAATGAAACGGGTGTTGATGTTTTTCAGGCGGCCTATGATTCACTCATATTCTTTGCCTTACTTAACTTAGGAATCGTACTTTTCAGTCGTGCTAGTGGCGCAATTCTGGTAAGTAATGGACCGATGCTTCGCGGAAAGATTAGAAAAACAATCTTTCAATACCTACAATTTCATTCACATCGTTATTTTGTTTCCCACTTTGCTGGATCTTTGGCAAATAGAATTGCTGAAGTTTCAACAAGCTGTATGCATGCTTTGTGGACAATTGCTTTTACATTCTACCCATTGATTATCCAATCAATAGTGGCTCTAATCATTTTATTTAATAGCAGTTCAAAGCTAGCATTGGTGCTATTTGTTTGGCTGGCTATTTATACTACTATTTCAATTTATCTAGCCAGACAATGTCAGGTTTACTCCAAGGAGTTTGCAGCTGCTCGCTCAAAAGTGAGTGGCAAAATTGTAGATTCAGTCACCAATATGATGAACACCAAAATGTTTGCCCGTGGTGAATTTGAAGGCGACTATATAACGGACTATATAGATTATGAAATTGTCCATGCCAAACGAACATTTTGGTATATGGAAAAAATGCGTTGGTTTCAGTTTATTTCAGCAATGATTCTAATGATTGCAATGGTTTCTTATGCCTTAAAGATTTGGTCAGAAGGCGGTATGACAGTTGGCGAGTTTTCTATGGTTGCAGGTATCGCTATCATGCTAATTGAAGCAGCACGTGGACTGAGTCGTAGTTTTCTGGAATTTTTTGAATATATTGGCAATATTTCTGATGGAGTATCTGTTTTTATTCAACCACATGAGATTATAGATAAGCCAGACTCAAAAGAGCTTAAAGTACTTGCGGGGGAAATTCGGTTTAACAAGGTTGATTTTACCTACCCTGAAGGTTTACAGGTATTTAAAGATCTGAATGTTACTATTACAGCAGGTCAGAAAGTTGGTTTGGTTGGGTTTTCGGGATCGGGTAAGTCAACATTTGTTAATCTTTTACTACGTTTGTTTGAGCCAAATAATGGGGTTATCAGTATAGATTCACAAAACATACTGGAGGTAAAACAAGACAGCTTACGTGAAAGTATATCCATGATTCCTCAAGAGCCAATGCTATTTCATCGTACATTAATGGAAAATATCCGCTACGGAAAATTAGATGCTACAGATGAAGAAGTCATACAAGCGGCAAAAGATGCTAATGCACATGACTTCATCATAAAAAGTGGGGAAGGATATGAGTCATTAGTGGGTGAACGAGGGGTTAAATTATCAGGCGGGCAACGTCAGCGTATTGCAATTGCTCGTGCTATCTTAAAAGACTCTCCAATTCTGATATTAGACGAGGCCACATCAGCATTAGATTCGGTGACTGAGAGAAAAATTCAAAAAGGTTTAGAGAGTTTGATGCAACAAAAAACCGTGATTGTAGTTGCACATAGACTTTCTACCATCTCTCATTTAGATCGAATTTTAGTATTTAATGACGGTAAAATCATTGAAGATGGCAGTCATGATGAGCTTTTGAGAAATAATTCAGGACACTATGCGAAACTATGGAATATGCAGGCGGGTGGCTTTTTGCCTGAGTAATTAGTCAATTTGATAGCCGATTATCAGTTCAGTTTGAAACTGATACTTAGCAACGATAAAATAATGGTAATAAGAGACCTTAATAAATAAAATAATCAATTCCATATGTCTACTTTTCTTAAAATCAGTTTTATTACATACTTTATTTTCATATCTTTGCCTGCCTCTGCAAGGGCACTAGATACATCAATAGCCACTAACTTACCTTTATATTTGACAGGAGACTGGTGTCTTAATAAAGAAGTATTTGAAGATGATGTTAGTCGTAAAGGTGAAATTTGGCGTTTCGATGAGAATCATAATTATACTTTTAATGGCTTAGGTGAAGATCCTTATCAAATAAAAGGAAATACCATAAAAATGACTCACTTTACCACGCTTGAAGTATTGGAAATCAGTGCAGAAACGATGGTTGCCAAAGCATTTTCTACTTATTATTTCAGTAAAGATAAATGTTCTGAAGAGACACTTCAGGCAATTAAGCTTACTCGCCTCAATAATGCCATCATTATGAATAATATAGATGAAGTAAAAAGTTTAATTAAAGAAGGTGTTGACGTCAGTAAAAAAGATACCCGTAGTTCTATCCAGTCAACCCCATTGATGGTTGCTGTTAGGAATGAAAATATACCAATCATTAAGCTATTACTAAAACAAATGCCAGATTTGACAGTTAAGAACTATGTGGGAAAAACAGCGTTGGATTATGCCAAACTTTCAGAGTTGCAAGAAATCGAAGAGCTTATTAAAAATGCAGATTAAACAAAATCTAGTGGTGCTTCTAATTGCAGTTTCTGTAATGACACCTGCAGCAGCAAAGGTGTATAAGTGGGTAGATGCCAAAGGTGTAACTCACTATACATCAACACCACCTCCTAAGGCGGTTAAACTGAAAAGCAAAGATGTAAAAGAAGTAAAGTTGCACAAGACACCCAAATCATCTTTAACTCATAAACCTACTTTTTTACAAGCAGAGCCAAAGATAAGTAAAACCTCAAAATCTAAACAAAGCAAACATATAAAAACTAAAATAAAAAGGTTTAAGAAGGTTGCAAGGGAAAATAAGAAAAAAAGAAATGAAGCTGAATGTCGTAATATGTCTTCGAGTGAAAAAGAAAATATTGTTAAAGGCTGGGAGAAACTAGGTGAAAGAGCCGTTGCTGATGGGCGAGAAACTCAGGAGAAGTTTGAAAGAATTATGACTGATTTTCGTCAAGGTGCTAAAGACTGTAAATTCTAAGCTACAGCCATTATTAGGCAATGCTTTCAATGCCATTGTTAACGATATTGGCATCCCCCCCTTTTTTTGATAATTGCCTATTGCTTATTTGAGGAGAACACACCAGGTTCTTTATCGTAAGCCGTACAAATGCCACGGTCTTTAACACCTGATAAGTAATCATAGAATGCACCTGTCTTAAGGTTAAACCAGACAATGCTTAGCTTGTCTTGAGCAGAAGGTTTAAGACCTGCAAGAATAGGGTAATCACATTGAGTAATTTTTATAGATGTATCAATCTCACGCCAATAAATTTCGCAGGGTGCGCTAGTATTAATTTTAAAGGTATAAAATCCCATGTGGCTACTGCTATTGACAATGCATCGATACCATTGAGGGTTTGATTGATCAGATGAGGCTACCGAAAAGGAGCATAGAAAGAGGAATGTTAGTATAAGTCTTCTCATCCTTTCTCCAGTCCCTTTTAAGGTTGTAATCGGTTTATATTCCAGTCTTGATTAACTCGGCCATACTCAAACCGATCATGCAAACGATTCACACCACCCTGCCAAAATTCAATCGTCTCAGGGATTACACGATAGCCTCCCCAAAAGTCAGGCAAGGGAACTTCACCTTTAGTAAACTTATTTTTCATTTTAGTTAATTGGCTTTCAAGGATTTGACGTGAGCTAATGGGCGAACTTTGTGCAGATGCCCAAGCGCCAAGCTGGCTTCCCTTGGGGCGTGATAAAAAATACTTAAGCGATTCGGCCGTACTTATTTTTTCAGCTTTGCCATTAATCTCGATTTGTCGTTCTAATTGTGTCCATGGGAATAATAGTGAAACATTGGAATTCTCACCAATCTGTTTTGATTTTTGACTGCTGTAGTTGGTAAAGAAAACAAAGCCTTTTTCATCAAAAGTTTTAAGTAACACAGTACGTTGCGAGGGCTTGCCGTCCGCAGAAACAGTGGCAAGGCTCATCGCACTAGCATCCGGAATATCAGCTTCCATTGCTTGAGTAAACCATTTCTCAAATTGTTTAAACGGCGATTCATGAAGGTCTGCTCTATTTAACCCACCCTTGGCATATTCACGTCTATAATCACCAATATCCATTATATTTCCCTAAGCCTCAAGGTCTTCCCATCGCTGGTACTTAGTTTTAAGTGTAGCATTGATTTCTTGAAGTTCATCGGTGACTGCTGCAGTTTTTATATGCTCTTGTTTATAGAACTCTGGGTCAGCCATTTTAGCTTCTAGCTCTGTCACTTTATTTTCTAGTTTTTCAATTTCATTAGGTAATTTATTTAATTCTTGTTGATCATTAAAGCTAAGTTTTTTTTCTGACTTCTTATGTTGCTCTTTCTCTTTGGTTTTAGCTTGAGAGGGGCTTGAATCAGTCGTATTTTTATTCGCTTTTTTATTCTTAGTTGGGTCTTTTTTTGCTTTAGGTTTTTGCCTTAACCAATCATCATAACTGCCAACATACTCAGATATTTTGCCATTTCCCTCAAAGACGAAACAGCTTGTGACTAAGTTATTGATAAAGGTACGATCATGACTAACGATTAGTACGGTTCCAGCGTAGTTAAGAAGTAACTCTTCGAGTAGGTCGAGTGTCTCGACATCCAGGTCATTGGTTGGTTCGTCTAGTACTAAAACATTGGCAGGCTTGATAAATAGCTTGGCTAAAAGGAGTCGATTTCGCTCGCCACCTGAGAGTGCATTTACGGGTGAGTTAGCTCTATCTGGAGTAAACAGGAAGTCTTGCAAATAACTGATCACATGCTTTTCTTGTCCATTCACCGTGACTTTATCTGCACCACGATCAAGGTTGTCTTTTACCGACCGATTCTCATCAAGCTGGCTTCGTAGCTGGTCAAAATAGGCAACTTGAAGATTAGTGCCTTCGATTAACTTACCAGAGTCTGCTTTGATTTCACCTAAGAGAACACGTAATAATGTCGTTTTACCTACACCATTGGGGCCAATTAATCCGATCTTGTCACCACGTTGAACGAGGGCTGAGAAATCATCAATTAATACACGACCATTAGGTAAAGTGTAATTGATGTTTTCAACTTCAACCACACGTTTACCCGTGCGTTCGCCAACATTCACCTGCATTTTTGCCGTACCTTGCTGTTCACGACGTTCACCGCGTTCATTACGCATTTTTTCAAGTGAGCGCACACGACCTTCATTACGAGTACGACGTGCTTTAATCCCTTGGCGAATCCAGACTTCTTCCTGTGCGAGCTTTTTATCAAAGCGTGCATTTTCTAACTCTTCGGCATGTAGGGTTTCTTCTTTACGGCGTAAAAAATTATCATAATCACCTGGCCAACTGCTTGCTTTGCCTCGGTCAATTTCGATAATTCGGGTGGCTAATCGACGTAAGAAAGAACGGTCATGGGTAATAAATACCAGCGAACCATTAAAGCTTAATAAGAAATCTTCCAGCCAAACAATTGCCTCGATATCTAGATGGTTAGTTGGCTCATCTAGGAGTAACACGTCTGGCTCTTGAACAAGCGCACGCGCTAATAAAACACGGCGTTTAATACCACCGGAAAGCTTTGAAAAGTCTACATCAGGGTTAAGTTCTAAACGTGATATGACGGTATCAATAGTATTTTGAAAATGCCAGCCGTTACAGGCTTCAAGCTTGTGTTGCACCTGTTCAAAGCGCTTCATCCAGTCCTCTGAACCAATATTATCCTCTTCATTTAATGCATGAAATTTTGATAAAAGCTCGCCTGTTTCTGCCAACCCTGAAGCGACGACATCATAAACACTACCCGATATATCACGCGGTACTTCCTGTTCAAGTTGAGCAACGACAGCACTGCTTTGAACAATAATCTCACCAGAGTCGGCTTTGATTTCTTTGTTGAGTACTTTCATTAGTGTTGATTTGCCTGCGCCGTTGCGACCAATCAAACAAATGCGTTCGTTTGGCTCTACAGTTAGGCTGAGGTTATCAAGGAGGGCAGGGCCGCCGAAACTGACTTGGATGTTTTTTAATTGGATTAAGGGCATAGCTTAAGTTTACGCTCTGATAATTTTGCCGCTGATACTATCACGAATAGTGCTAGGTTTTTTAGATTTACCCAGCTCTCCTTCAAGAATCATGCTTATTTTATGATCAAATTGCATCGATATTTCTTCTAAGGTTCTTGCAGGCTCTTTTCCGCTAATATTTGCACTAGTTGAAATGATTGCCGAATCTAAGGTAATACATAGCTCACGCACTACAGGATGCGTTGTTATGCGTACGGCAAGGCTATTAAAATCACCTGTTAACCAATCTGGCGCCGAATCAAGAGCAGGATAAATATAAGTGGTCGTACTGGCCTGTGTATATTGACGTTGTTTTTCTGAAAGTGGTTTTAGGTATTTCTGAACCTGCAAAAAATCAGAAGCTATCAATATTAGCCCCTTTTTTACAGAGCGGTTTTTTAGTAATAATAATTTATTTACAGCTTCTTGATTATCTGGGTCACAACCAAGCCCAAACATAGCTTCAGTTGGATAGGCGAATACTTTGCCGCTTCTAAAGTGTTCAATGATATCCAGTGGGTTTTGGGTGTATTGCATCGAGGAATTCTAATGGCACCCCCCCCTTATTTTAACAATTGATTCAATTATCAAATAAAGGGGGGGGTGCCATATAGGATGTGTTCTAACTATTTTTATGAGTTCCACGAATACTATTACAGTCTCATTAATCTATTTTTTCTTAGCCACTTTCTTTTTTGCTGTTTTCTTCTTGGTAACTTTCTTCTTAGGCAATCGCTCTACCCATTTACCATTTTCATAATAAGCCGACCAGCCTGTAGCTTTACCGTCTTTATCAGTTCGCACATATTGCTCTTTGGTTTTGCGTGCATAACGTACCGCAGCTTTGTTGCCATCTGGGTCTTCCACAGGAGCTTCTGCTAAATAGTAAAACTTAGGTGAGATGCGATCTTTAAAGCGCAATAATTCTTCAACTAAAGGCGCACGCGTTTCACGTGATTTTGGATAGGTACTGGCTGCTAAGAATAGTCCTGCGGCACCATCACGTAAAATAAAGTAAGCGTCAGATTTTTCACACTCTAATTCTTTTATATGTACGGGGTCTTCTCTAGGTGGAGCAACCTCGCCGTTGCGAAGAATCTTACGGGTATTTTTACACTCATCCTCGTTGCTACATTTCATATATGGACCAAATCGACCTGTTGTCAGGTGCATGTCTTTGCCACACTTTTCACATTCAATTACAGGACCTTCATAACCTTTAAGTTTAAATGTGCCTTTTTCTACTTCGTAGCCGTCACATTCAGGATTCTCTCCACAGACATGTAATTTTTGAGTTTCATCGATGAAGTAACTTTTCATTGCTGAATCACATTTCTTACAACGCTTTCTCGCCATCAGTGCTTCGGTTTCAGCATCTTCATTATTAACATCGATAGATTCTTCGGCAGGTACTAGGTTTAATGTTTTCTTACAACGCTCTTTAGGCGGTAAGTTATAACCATCACAGCCTAGGAATACGCCTGTTCCTGCTGTGCGAATACCCATGTTACGACTACAATCTGGGCATTTGATTTCGGTGATCACCATTTGATTGGTTTTCATGCCACCTTTTTCAGGCTCTTCTTTGGCTTTATCTAGGGTTGTTTTGAACTCTTTGTAGAAATCATCCAGCACATCTTTCCACTGTAGTTTGCCATCAGCAATACTATCTAACTCTTTTTCCATTTCGGCGGTAAAGTCGAAATTCATTAGCTCTTCAAAGCTGCCTACTAAACGTTTGGTAACAATCTCACCCATTTTTTCAGCAAAGAAACGGCGTGAATCAACTTTTACATAGCCACGATCTTGAATCGTTGAAATAATGGATGCGTAGGTTGATGGACGACCAATACCACGTTTTTCTAATTCTTTAACTAGCGATGCTTCCGAGTAGCGTGGCGGCGGCTTTGTAAAATGCTGTTGCGGGTCAAGTTCTACTAAATTAAGTCCTTCACCTTCTTTAATATCAGGTAAATCAGGCTTTTCTTTCTTGTTCATGGTTGGCTGTGCTTTTGTCCAACCAGCAAAGCGTAGTGTGCGCCCTGATGCAGTTAAGTGATATTGATCAGCCTGAATAGTGAGACGTGTTGAATCATATTTAGCAGGAACCATCTGACAGGCTATAAACTGGCGCCAGATTAATTCATAGAGTTTTTTGGCACTATCATCAACATCTTGTAAATCACTGGGTACCACTTTGGCATTAGAGGGACGAATCGCCTCATGCGCCTCTTGCGCACCACTTTTAGAGCCGTAGAAATTAGGTGTTTCAGGCAAATAGTCACTGCCATATTTTTTAGTGATTAATGCGCGTGCCATCTCCAATGCATCTTTACTTAGATTGGTTGAATCAGTACGCATATAGGTTATATAGCCACGTTCATATAGGCGCTGTGCTAAGCCCATCGTGCGCTTTACACCAAAGCCAAAACGGGTGCTGGCAGCTTGTTGTAGCGTGGATGTAATAAAAGGTGCTTTAGGTTTACTAGAGGTAGCACGATCTTCACGTTTTAATAATGAATAATCTGATGTTTTTAATTTGCTAACCGCTTCCATTGCCTGCTTTTCAGTAACAGGTTTAAAGGGGCTGCCATTATCTTTAGTGACTTCTACGCGTAAAGCTTCGCCAGATTTTGTCGCAAGGTCGGCGTGGATATCCCAAAACTCTACTGGATTAAAGGCGTTGATTTCATGCTCACGGTCAACAATCAAACGTACCGCTACAGATTGAACACGACCAGCAGAAAGACCACGACCCACTTTAGCCCATAAGAGCGGAGAGACCATAAAGCCAACAATACGATCAAGAAAACGTCTTGCCTGTTGGGCGTTAACACGGTCAATATCTAAATGTTCAGGTGATTTAAATGCTTCTTGAATCGCACTTTTAGTAATTTCATTAAAGGTAACGCGTTCGAAGCGGTCATCATCACCACCAATAACTTCGCGCAAATGCCAAGCAATGGCTTCACCCTCTCTATCCAAGTCCGTCGCCAGATAGACTTTATCTCCCTTGGCGGCTAGCTTTTGTAATTCAGCTACGACTTTCTCTTTGCCTGGAAGAACTTCATACTGTGCTTCCCAGCCATTCTCAGGATCGATTCCCATACGGCGGACTAAGTTGTCAGTATCACGTTGTTTCTTAAACGCTTCTTTTTTCTTATCTGACATGCCCTTAGTTAACTGAGCAAGAGTAGGTGCTTTCTTTTTACCCTTAGTATTACCACCACCGCCTTTTGGTAGATCACGAATATGACCCACGCTAGATTTAACGATGAATTCTTTTCCAAGGTATTTGTTTATGGTCTTCGCTTTAGCTGGCGACTCCACAATGACGAGTGATCTTCCCATAATTTTTAATTAGCAGTTGACTTGAGGGCACCTCTATTAATTAGGTGTTCCTTCTGCAAGACTACAAGCCATCATATCCTAGGCGCGCTTCGTA
>CAZWEA010000015.1:0-8170 GCA_964632635.1 uncultured Cocleimonas sp.
TGTGCAGCCACGCCACAGCCGAGGGGTAGTCCCCTATAACTACCGCCACCAGCCGGGCGGAGGAAATACGGCTGGCGCTCCTGATACTATCAAGGAGCGTGAAGGAGGAGTTATGAGGTTTTTTAAATTGAGATGTTTTACATATTAATAAAAGACAAAAACACAAAAGTTGCCTACCGCCACTATAATTGGGGTCGGTGGAAGCGAGAATATTATCATAATGAGGAGATTGAGTATGTATAATAAAATAAAATATGAAGACGTAAAGGCCCTGCGTGAGCGGGGTCTTTCTTGGAATATGATAGGCAAAATTCTTGGTATTAATAAGGGTGTTGCCTATCGTATTTACAAAAACAAAAAAGGAGAAAATATAGGCAATCGTAGGCGTATATCTTCCCGCCAGTTTATTCCGCAATGGGAACAGCATGATTGGTGGGAATATGCCGTCTATATAGTATTGCCAAAATTTTTAGCAGGTAGATTGCCTGCTAATAGTGATTTGTATTATAATTACTATGATTACATCTTAAATCTTATTTACACAATTAATATACCAAACAAAAAATATTTTTGGAGTGTGGTTAGAAACGCACTCCGAACAAATAGAAAAAAATATTTTTTTGAGGAGGAAGATTATGAATCTTTTTAAACATCAAGAAGAGGGTCTGCAGAAAATTATGTTTCATAAGCGTTTTGCCTTTTTCTGGGATACAGGAACAGGTAAAACGATTTTAGGTTTAAGCATTATTAAATCTCTTCACAAAAAAGCGCTTATTGTAGCCCCTAAAGCTCTCCTGTCCGATGCTTGGGTAGGAGATGCCAGAAGGTTTGGTTTTGAGGTCCCTGTTAATTATCACGATATCAAGAACAAGAAAAACAAAGAGGAGCTTATTTTCAATGCTCGCAGTTTGGTAATCAATTATGAGTCGCTGCAGGGATTCCCCGAACTGCTGAGCTCATATAATTTCAAGCTTCTCATCTTGGATGAATCTCAAAAGATAAAAAGTCCTTCTACCAAAATTACGAAACTCATTGTCAAAAATCATCACTACTTTGACAATATTTATCTTCTATCTGCTACTCCTGCACCCAATACTGAGCTTGAATATTGGGCTCAGTTGTATATACTCATGCCTGATATAGTGGAGAGAAGTTTCTATCGCTGGCGCATGCATTGGTTTATCCCTCAGGACCGATACGGCTGGAAGTGGAAATTGAATTCTCATAAAAAAGAGGAGTTTCTGGAGCTTCTTTCAGAAAAAAGCATGGTGGTAGAAAAAAATGAAGTGCTGAAAGATTTACAGGGTCAGCATTTCAGAGTGATTCATTATTCATTATCCTCGCAGGAGAAAAGAGCATATAAGGAAATGAGTAAGAATCTGTTGTTAGAAATAGACCAATCCCATATTACAGCACAGAGTGCTGTCGTGAAAATGATGAAGCTCAGGCAGATATTGTCGGGCTTTATTTTAGAGGAAGGAAAAGTTCACTATATTGGTCAGTCAAAACTAAAATCTCTGGCTTTCCTGCTCTCTATTTTAAAGGAGCAGGCAGTGATATGGATTCAGTTCAGAGAGGAAGCAGAACAGCTAAGACAGTTCATGGAGGAAAACGGGTTCAAATATGGAGTTATTACAGCACAGACCTCATCTAAGGAGAGAGATAAGATTTTGAATGGGTTTAGGAAGGGAGAAATAGATTATATTGTTGCTCACCCACGCACTATCGGGCATGGCATTACTCTTGTAAATACAAATGTTTCTATTTACTACTCTCTTCCTTATTCTTATGAAGAATATAAGCAGTCGCAGGATAGGATATACCGCCATGGACAGCAGAAACCTGTGTATTACTATATATTACTCAGTGAGGATAAATTATTAGATAATATTGTATATTATAATATACTACAGCAAAAAAAGGAAAAAATAGAGGTTATATTTGACCTCATCAAACAAATGTATTAGATTATAGAAAAGGAGGTGAAGTATGGAAGACATTTTGAAGAGGGTGGTAGAAATTAAGAGGGAAATAAAAGCGAAAGAGGAGGAGGTAAAGAAACTCAAGGAACAGTATGAGCGCTATGAATATGAGCTTGTCAATGAAATGAAGGAAAAGGAAATAGATAAAATAAGTTGGCACGGCACAACAGTTTACCTCACTAAACAATTATCCATATCTCTTCCTAAAGATAGTGAGAATGCTGTGAACTGGTTGATAGAGCACGGCTATTCTGATATTCTTAAATTGTGGGTAAACCCACGCACACTTACAGCAGTGTTAAGAGAGGAAGTAGAGAAAGATGAGAATCTAAAAGAGCAGTTAAAGGAGGTGTTTAATTTATGGGAAAAGGAAAGAGTGGGGATAAGGAAGCTTTAATTCAGAAAGAGATTTTGCAATATTTGAACTCTCTTCCCGATACGTTTGCAGTTAAGATTCAGCAGGGTCCATATTCTTATATAGGCATTTCAGATATTCTCTGTTGTAGGCATGGTATTTTTATCGCAATAGAGGTAAAAAAGAAACCCAACCGTCCTACTCCACTTCAGCTAGAATTCCTGCGGAAAGTATCGGATGCAGGAGGGATAGGAATAGTGGCATATTCAGTAGAAGATGTAAAAAAAATAATTAAAGGAGGGTAAGGGCAAATGAAAGTAAAGATAAATGTAGATAAAATGCTGGAACATCTGCAGAAAAAGGGATATGATGTTCTTAAAAAGCATAATATCTCTCGTCAGAGATATGCTATGTGGCTGGACAAAGCCTATCACGGCAAGAAATTTGCCTTGAAAACGGCGTTAAAGATCGCAGATATTCTTGAGGTTAAAATAACAGACATCATTGAAAAAGAATGAAATATAAACGCTTATATGAAAAACTTCTCCATACTCAGCTACCGGAAAAAACACAGGTGCTGACTCTCTGTCCCTTTCACAAAGACAAGAATCCCTCTCTCTCAATTAATCTGGAAACAGGTCTTTTTCACTGTTTTGGATGCGGTGAAAAAGGAAATATTCATCAGTTTGCGGAGAGAATGGGATATCAAATAAAAGGTGACAGTATTATTCCTTTAGATGAAAAAGATGTTTATGAAAATGAACAAAAGGAGCGTCCTGTGATTGAATCTTACAGCATTAAAAATTACTGTCGGGAAAAAAAGCTTGATAAAAATATACTTCAGCAGGTATTTAAAATAACTGATGATAATAATTATATATGCATTCCTTATTATGATGAAAATAATAATCTTCTTTATAATAAATATCGTGGAGCTCAAAAGAAATTCAGAAGTGATAAAAATATTCAGCTGTCTCCTTACGGGCTGTGGCTGGTAAAGAAGTATGATTTTCAGATTCCTCTTTATATTGTAGAAGGAGAGAGCGATACTCATACTTTCTATCAGTTAGGCTATCAGGTTGTTGGGTTTCCAGGTGCAAATACTGTGCAGACAAGTTTTTTTGAATCTATTACAAATTTTTCTACTTATTACCTTACAGTAGAACCAGACAATGGTGGTATAACATTTTTAACAAATGTTTACCGTGTGCTTTATGATTACTATCCTGAGATTTTGGATTCCTTCTATGTCATTTTCCCATCTGATTTGCGGAAAAAGGATATAAATGAAATATGGTACAGTTCTAAAGATATCTCTGTTTTCAAACATAGAATACATCTTCTTACTTCAATGTCTATCCCATTGGAAACTGCTTATAGATATTATGTAGAAAAAGAAAAACTCTTAGACGTTTCTATTCGTCCTCTTGCTATTTCTATTTTCAAAAAGAACATACTCCTTAAAAAGGATAATCAGCTGTGGCACTACAATCCTTATAAAAAGGAGTATGAATTTATAAAAAATGAGGGTCAATATCTTGATAATCTTTTAACAGAGGAAGGAATTACATCAATATCAAAGAAAAATGCTTTACGTTCACAGATTCTTGTATATGCACATAAAACTACAGCAGAAGATATTTCTGCTGATTGGGTGCATTTCAAGAATATATCTGTGAATTACAAGACCTTTGAACAGCAGAAATTTGATTCAACCTATTTTATTACTAATCGCTTGCCGTTTGATTACAATCCAAATGCTCAGTCTTTTGTAGTAGAGAAGTTATTTAGAGACTGGGTAGAAAATCCTTTATGGTTGTTTGAACTGATTGGTTATACTTTCATAAAAAGTTATCCTAAAAATAAATTCTTTTTCTTATACGGTCGGGGCGGCAATGGTAAATCTACTTTCTTAGAAATATTAGAAACTATTCTGGGCTCTTACAACACAGCTCATGTAGATTTAAATGACCTTGTAAATGATAGATTTGCCTCAGCACGATTGTATCAAAGACATGCTTGTATAGCTGGAGAAATCAGCTATACTCGTTTGACTGATACTAAACAATTGAAAGACATCACGGGTCAGACTATTATTGATGCACAGTTCAAATTCAGTCAGCCTTTTTCGTTCAGGAACTTTGCAAAGCTTATTTTTGCTACCAATAAAATTCCCTCTACTACAGATACTACAGAAGGATTTATGCGTCGTGTAGTTATTATCGAATTTAAAGAAATCCCTCCCAAAAAGCAGAATCCTCTTATTTTGGAAAATCTGCAACAAAATGATTATGAGTATATTATATATAAAAGTATGCAGGCACTTCATAATCTTTACAAGAATGGATTCATTTTCACAGTGGAATCCGTAAAGAACATGCGGACTCTTTATCAGACTTTATCCAATCCTCTCATTGGCTTTATAGAAGATAATTTTATTAAAAACGAGGAAGGTGAAGTGCTTGTAAAAGAAGTATTCAATGCTTTTAATAAATTTGCACGACAGATTGGCTATCCTGTCTTTTCATATTCAGAGTTCCTGCAGGAAATGCAGGAACTAGGATATGAGAAGGTTCGAAAAAGAACCTTTAGTGGTGCACGGGTTAATGTGTTTACTGGACTTGAGTTTAAAACTCAAGCATATTCTGTAACTAATGAAACTGATGAAGTTCCTTTTTAGGAGGTAAAAATGGATAAGAAAAAAATGACTTTCGAAGAAAAACTTAACTATTTACAGGCATCCTTGAAGGTGCCGAAAAACAGATTTAATGATTTCTCTAACTTTTACTACCGCAGTTTGGAAGATATTTATGAAGTAATTAAACCAATTCTAAAAGAGTTACGGCTTGTTCTCATTATGAGTGATGAAATAATAGCTATTAATGAAAGATTTTATGTCAAAGCAACAGCACTGCTGAAGGATTTAGAGAGTGATGGTTCATGCAGTGTTGCCGCATGGGCTCGGGAACAATCTATCAGGAAAGGCATGGACGAAGCACAAATAACAGGTTCTGCTTCCTCATATGCTAGGAAGTATGCTTTATCGGGACTTCTTCTTCTTGATGACACTAAAGATATAGAAAATGGTGAAGAAATAAAAGAAAAACCACAAAAGAAAAATACTGCAAATACCTCAACATTTGAAAAGGATAAATTCCTCCAGTCTGTTCAAAATGTGATTGAACACAAACAGCTACCTGAATCAGTTGTAAAAGTCTTTCTGGAGGCACACAACCTTACTTCATTCGAAGATGTAGCAACACGTGAAGACGCTCTGAAAATTTATGAAGATCTTATGAAAACTACAATAAAAAATATACCCAAACCCCCTAAACCAAAAGGAGGTGTTAAATGAAACTGGCTTTTGACATTATGCTCGGCATTATCGGTGCAGGAGTAGTTTTAACGGTTGCACCTTACATCGTTTTCGGAATTATTCTCCTCATTGCTTCTATTATTGATATGTTCAGGAGGTAAGTATGATAGTAGGATGGTTGACAGAGGCAGAGCAGTTGGCTCAGGAGCATGCAGACTGGTTGGCTGAGATGTTAAGGGTTCATGGAGTGCCTGAGGAAATGGTATCCCAGATAAAATTTCACTACCACAGTGCCTTTGTGCACGGATTTAAACATGCTGTGGCATGGATGACCATGTCTACAGTTTCAGACCAAGGAGAAGGCAGTGAATAAGTGTATAGTATGTGGTAAAAGGGAACAAGATATAAAGGAAGAAGAATATCGTGGGAGAATTATTGACGGTAGCTGGTATCATGATAATTTTCTTCCTTTCACTACGTGGGGAATGTGGGTATGTTCGTGGGAATGCTACAACAAACTTATTACTCCATATTTAAAAATGCTTAAAGGAGATTATGATGGTGAATAAGATATATGTAAATGGGTATGTGGTTCATTATAAGGAAGTAAGTGATAAACTCGGTATCCTGAGGATAGCCATTCCTCAGGGAAACAAAAAGGATTCTATTTTCATAGATGTTAAGTTAACAGGATATTTAAAGAATAATAATGTACAATATGACACGGGAGCATATTTACTTGTAGTAGGTTCTCTTAATAGCTCTACGTGGAATGATAAAACAATTCTTTCCATTTTTGCGGATAATGTTTTTGTTTTAGAAAAGAAACAGCGAGAAACAGGCATCCCTAAGATATATGTAAATGGGTATGTGGTTCATTATAAGGAAGTAAGTGATAAACTCGGTATCCTGAGGATAGCCATTCCTCAGGGAAACAAAAAGGATTCTATTTTCATAGATGTTAAGTTAACAGGATATTTAAAGAATAATAATGTACAATATGACACGGGAGCATATTTACTTGTAGTAGGTTCTCTTAATAGCTCTACGTGGAATGATAAAACAATTCTTTCCATTTTTGCGGATAATGTTTTTGTTTTAGAAAAGAAACAGCGAGAAACAGGCATCCCTAATGATATAAACTTTTAAGGAGTTAAAAATGGGTCGCAAAAAGTATTTTCCAGAGTTGACGCAGGAAAGACTTCTAGAAATTGTGGAACGTCATAAAGCTGGAGAATCTTTTTTCAGCCTCGCCCGGCAGTATCATGTAGGGTTCACCCGCTTGGAACGGGCTCTGGCGGATTTAAATTTACCCGATTATGATTTTGAAGAAGTAGAAAAGAGAAATAAGCAGAAGAAAAAAAGAATGAGAATAGAAGATAGAATTGTAAACTACAGGATACGGGTAAGATATGAGTTAATGAACTTCCTCATCAAAAAGGGATTCTCTAAGGAAGAAATACTGCAGTTTTTTGATGAGCTTAACGAAGAAGGAATAGTAACTTAAAGGAGGTATATTATGATATTGACAGGAAAAGAGATAAAGGAACTCAAGATTATAAATCCCTGTGATGATAAAAAAGAAGGACTGCTGAGCTATGGATTAGAACCTGCAGGATATACTCTCCGTTTATCCAATAAATGGAAGTATATTCCTTTGAAGAAATATGGAATACTAGACCCTATGAAAAAAAGGGAGGCTAACAAAATGTTTAAAGAAATCGAAGCAGATTTCTTTGTTATCCGCCCCAAAGCGTATGTGCTGGCTATGTCATTTGAATATATTGACCTGCCGAATGATATAAGTGCTGTAGCATTCACGAAAAGCACTTACGCACGTTTGGGTGTGTTTGCGAATATTACAACGATAGATGCAGGTTGGCATGGATATCTCACTGTTGAGATTGCTAATCTGGGACAGGTGCCAGTAAAGGTGTATGCCTATAAAGGTATAGCGGAATTAGTTTTCATGAAACATAAGGAAACAGAGGGGTATAAAGGGAATTATCAAGATTTGAAGGAGGTGAAGATATGAAAAAATATGAATTGGATAAAAAAGATGTGATTGAATGTTGTGGTCATAAACTTTATAGAATCATAGCCTTAAAAGATATTTATGGGGTTGTTGAAGAGGGAAAAAAAGGCGGATATATAGAAAGTGAAGATAATTTATCGCAGGAAGATATTTGTTGGGTTTATGATAATGCCAAAATATATGAAGATGCTAGAGTATATGGAAATGCTAAAGTATATGAAAATGCTAAGGTATTTGAAAATGCTGAGGTATATGGAAATGCTAGGGTGTTTGGAAATGCTAAGGTATGTGGAAATGCTAAAGTATATGAAAATGCTAAAGTATGTGGAAATGCTGAGGTATTTGGAAGTGCTAGGGTGTTTGGAAATGCTGAGGTATGTGGAAGTGCTGGGGTATATGGAAATGCTGAGGTATATGGAAATGCTGGGGTATTTGGAAGTGCTAGGGTGTTTGGAAATGCTGAGGTATGTGGAAGTGCTGGG
>CAZWEA010000015.1:8270-9360 GCA_964632635.1 uncultured Cocleimonas sp.
TGTGGAAGTGCTGGGGTATATGGAAATGCTGAGGTATATGGAAATGCTGGGGTATATGAAAATGCTAAGGTATGTGGAAATGCTAAAGTGGATGGAACTGCTAGAATATATGGTAATGCTTGTATACGTTATGGTCATTCTCTAACAAAAGATATAAAAGATGATTTCATTACATACATTGCGGCATCATTAAATGTATTTCCTCTTAAAGGGAAATATTACTTATATAAACGAGTAAATAAAATTAAAGATGGTATATATGTATCACTCTACGATGGAACTTTTATTTATAAGGATGGTGAAACAGCAGAGGTAGAAAATCCAGATATGGATTTCAAACTTGGCTGTAGTACTGGATTACATGTATCAACAGCAGATTACTGGCCTGTGGGTGATACTCTAATAATAGTTGAAGTAGATATAAATGATATTATTACCTGTATGGAGGGCAAACTGCGTGTTAGACGTTTAAAAGTATTAGAGGAGGTGAAGATATGATAACACTGGAAAATGCTTTTCTGTTTATAGCCAAAGAACTTGAAGGTAAGGGAGCTCCTGATATGCCTACTGTGTATGGAATAACTAAGAAGTTTTATCCTGAGTATTACAACAGGTTGAAATCTTTGATTGACAAAAATGCTCAGCAATCCCTAATTGATAACAGTATTATTGATATTTATAAAAAGCTTTATGAAGATTATAATGCCAATAGATTTAGATTATATACTCCTCTTGATATATGGTATTTTGATTTTGCTCTAAATGCTGGCAAAAGAAGAGCTGTTAAATGCTTACAAAAAAGCATATACACAGCACTAAAATATCCACAGTTTTCTTCATTTGCAATCAGTTCCCCAGTGCCTGATGGCGTGTGGGGACCTCAAACTGATGAGGTAGTTAGGGAATTTTGCAATAAACTTCTGGATTTTCATTTAACTTCAGTCTATACCAGTATTTTTATTTTACAGCGGAGACAAATGTATTTGCATCTATCTCCCGCACGGTTCCGCTGTGGCTGGATAAACAGGACTTTAAAATTAGAAAAGTATTTATTAGGAGTTTAATATGAATTGGAAAGATATATTTCCAA
>CAZWEA010000015.1:9460-30476 GCA_964632635.1 uncultured Cocleimonas sp.
GAATATGTTGGACATGCTGAAGATATTTATTGTGAAACATACGGTTGTAAACATTCTGAAGAAGAGATAACTGTAGACTATTATGGAAATATAATAAAAGGAGTTAAACATGAAAATAACTCTACTTCAAGCAACTGATTTAAGAATATGTGTGAAAGCAGCAAGGATTTGCTACAGTTCTAAGAGCGATAATATGGGTGAAAAGGACAAGAAATTAATACAGAATATAATCAAGTCAGGTCATGAAAGTGTTATAGAACATATTGTCTATACCTTTAAGATAGAAGGCATCAGCCGTGTTGTTTCACATCAGTTGGTTAGACATCGTATGGCTTCATATAGTCAGCAAAGCTTACGATACACAAAGCCTAATGATTTTTATATTCCAGAGATTGAAGACTCAAACACCAAAGAGCTTATCAAAGAATTATTTGATGCACTCAACAAAGCATACTTATTTCTTGTTGAGGGCGGTGTTAAAAAAGAAACAGCACGGTATATTCTACCTCTTGCAGTTACAACTAATTTAATTATGACTATTAATGCAAGAAGCTTAAGAAATTTCTTTAAGCTGAGGTTAAGCAAAAGAGCTCAACCAGAAATGAGGCATTTAGCACAGCTTATATTTCAGGCTTTACCACCTCAGCATCAGGAATGGCTTTTCTTTGATATACAGGGTCTGTAGCGCACTAAAGTTTGCATTACTCCAGACCTCAGCCATCCTGAACTGAACATTATATTTTTGATTCTGAACTCAAAGTAGGGGAAATAATAAGGGAAAGTAGAGAATTTCTTTATCTCATAAAAATTGCATTCATTCCCTATTTTAAATACTATCCCTTTAAATTCCTTTAACCGTATGTAGTGCAGTAAATTAACACTGTTGTTGCGCCATGCTCCCCACCACCATGCTTTTATCCATGCAGGTGCATGTTTAAGCCATTTGGGAATGCCGTAGTCAAACCATTCCTGCTTAATACGGTGATTTTCATAATCATATGTTTCTTTATCATGCATTACTGAATCATCTAATGCAGTCCATAAAATAAAAGCAATTATATTTCGTTCTTTATTTTTACGCACCCAATTACGATTGAAATAAGCAGGAATATAAAGAATCCAGTACACAGGATGCTTTACAATCTCAAATATCCAATACAGCAACAGCATCATAACTCAGCATCTGCTTTATAGACTGCGGTTTTACCCACATATGATGTCGTAGCCGCTGTAGTGATTGCTGAACTGGAGTAACCTGTAGGACTTATATTTGTAGGAGCATAATCCGCCCAATCCAGACCTGCAATAACTACACTGGTTTCAGTTACTGTCGGAACAGCTCGTTTAGTAACTTTAAAGGAAACCGGGAAATTAGGACGTGTGTCTGCACTATAGGCGGGACCGTTAGGAAATCCAAAACCTACATTCCCTATCTCATAATATCTGTAGCATCTAAACTGCTGGATTTCAAACGGCAGTATTTCAAATTCAGTCTGTTCACTGCCTTTTTCCAGCTGAACTTTCGTTATTTTGAAATAGGTAGTAGCACTCCACAAGGAAGTGACATTCGTTAGAAAATTACCTTCCTGCCATGTATTTAGTACAGTAGTTAAATAAGTTTGAGTTGCCGCTGAGGTAGGTACACATGCTCCTATATTTAAAGCAAATCCCTGCAGATTATTATTGTTAGCTACTAATCCTGTATAATCTAAGGGAATAGTTATTTTGATATTCTGAGTAGTATCTGCAGTAGAAGAAAATGTTGTAACATATGAATAATAAGGTGCACTGGTAAGATTACGCAGTGCTACTGGCACATTTCCAGTATAATTACTCTCCCATGTAAATGACAGAGTAATAGTGCCGTGATTCACTGCTATATCATAAAGATGCTGTCCCTCAAATAGATACTGCACTCCTCCAAAGTATGTAGTAGATACAGTTCCCGCAGGAGTAGAAACACATGAAACATACAAAGCATTGAAGTTATCTACAGAAGTTTTCTGAGCCGTGAAAGTTCCTACTGAACAGGCATTTACTACAGCAAATCTATCAGCAGTATAAACTTTGCCTGCATTGGCAGAAATAGTGAAATCAGTTCCTCTCTGCCACATATTGAAATCTCCATTGATAATACGGTTTCTGAAAAACAATCCTACTATCTGAGTAAGATGAAAACCATCTACAGTATCTGCATCCAATCCACTGCCGGTGCCGTCAACATTTTCTACTTTTGCCAGCACGGTAGAATCCTCTACATTGCTTAAATCATCTAAAGCTACAATCTCATTTACATAAGATTTAAGCTCTTCCATAGTGATTTTTTTATTTGTGTAGGTATCGGCAGAATCAGCTATTAAAATTTCATCAGCATCAACAGTGCTTCCTTTATCAGTAAGAGCATGCACATTTAATGTTCCAGAAATCATACCCGCTACTGTTTGGTAGTTGCATGCATCTAGTCCATCCTGCGGGTTTGCAACATTTATTAAACGATGGTTCTGAACATCAAGATTTTCATCAATTATACCACCCAGCAGTGCTCTATCTATTTTCTCATGAAGCTGTTGGGTCTGCATAGTTAATTTATCCAAAGCTCGCTCATGAGATTTTGCAGGAAACGGTGAATTCTCTGGGTATACAGTTTCCTGTGTAAAAGGAACTTCTCTATAAAGCAGTAAAGTAGTTCCTGTAATAGTAGTGGGATCTATTTTTAAAGTAACACTTCCTCCTGTATCAGTTTGACTCACTGTATAATCCGTATCCAATGTTAACTGCTTTTTGGTGCCATCAGCATTATACAGCCAAACTTGTAAATCGCTTGATTCAATGATAGGGAAAGTGAAAACGAATGTATCGGTGGTGCCATCCACTGTATAAAATATTTTATTACTTGTAGTTGTAACAGCCATTTCTTCCTCCTCTTTTACAATATTTTGTGTTCAAATAAATAAAACAAGAAAGATACTATCTGGGTTACCAATATAAAACCAATTGTCATCATTATCTTTGTAAGCTGGTCTATCTTGTCTTTCAATGTTCTCTCTATTTCATTAATGCGAGCCGCATGCACTGGACAATTAGAAGTCCCCTTCTGCTGAAGTTTATCTACTTTCATACGCAGGAGTTCTATTTCCTTACTGTGCTGATCCGTTCGCTCTATGAACACTGATAATTTATCCAGTGCAGTTGATATTTTATCTATACTATTTGATTGTTTTTCATGCTGTTTGGTAAGAAGCTGTGTTTCAATAGTTAGTCTGGAAACATCAGCCTTTATCTGTCTTATATCAGTCTCTATGTGGTTCACTTCTGGCATTGCTCTGCCTTCCTTTCAAGCTGTTTAAAGGTATATTTATTAAGGAGAATTCCATCAAATGGAGCTTTCTCTCCTTTTTTTATCCAGTGCACCCTTACTCTGTAATCATGCACTGTATAAACAGCACAGGAATTTAACTCACATGCCGCAAATAATAACAGACATATAAAGTTTATTATGAACAGCCAGTAAAAGAAATTCTCACTTATCAATAATCTTTTCAATTTCCGCCTCAGTTTTTTCATCTCTTTTCTCCCTATTCTTTTGAACAATGCGGTTAATAATATTCTTCACCCCTCCATATATACCAGCAATCATGCCTAATATCTTTATTAAACTTCCCATTTTTCACCTCGTAGTTTCAATGCTTACAGTTCCCTTATTTTCATAATTATATGTTCCTGAAATGGTAGTAGAAGCATCAGGTGCAGTAGTAAAAGTAAGTGCCAGAGCTCCAGTGCTATAGTTAATAGTTCCAGTCAAATCCGTTCCTGTTATATTTCCTGCTCCATCATCTGTAGCAGTATAAGCAGTAGCCGCAATAGTATAAGAAATAGAAATGCTGGATGCCTGCACTACTGTATCCAGAGTAGTAGAAAATGTTAAAGTAGTTCCATCACCTGCAAAGGAAAAAGTGCCTGATTTAACAGGATTAACATAATCGGCATTTATTCTCAGAAAACGCGCTTCCATCGGCGTGCGTATCTGATAAATCTTGCTCTGAGTTCCTACTAATGAAATAGAAACTGCAGTAGCATTATCACTCTCCAGTAAATCATACACTCCACACTTAAATGTGAGAGTAACACTGTCTTCTGTTCCCTGTGTATATTTAACCCACAGCCATATTAAACCACCATAGATATTCTTATCTATTACTGCCATTCTTAGTTCCTCCTTTTGTTAATTTGTGCTTTGCTGTTATGCGACCCCAGATTACTCCTATGTTTGAAAATATACCCATTAAAGCAAAGTATCTGTCTTCAATCCGATGTGAAACGACAAGCAGTATAACAAGAGCGAGGGTGCTTGAAACAGCACCCCATATAGTTTTACTAAGCCAAAAAGGTTTATACTCCATTATTTCATCCTTTTTTAAGCTGAAAAATTGTTTTTGACCCGTACCCCAGTTTATCTACAACCTGTTTCCCTGTCTCTATCAGCTCATCAATTGTGAGCTTTCCGTCTTTCAAATCTTCCTCCACCTCCGCAAATACTACCATTGCAACCGCCAGAAGTTTACTTAGATTCATGTTTTCCTCCTTTTTTTATTTATTTTTCTAAAAGTTCTTGCTAAGTTAGCTTCTTTACGGATAGAGGGATTGGGGCTTTTCAATCCCTTCTGAATGCATGCTTCAGTTACTCCCCCGTATCCTTTCCTTTTACAATAAGCCGTAAAAGCTCCTTTATTCAATTTCATACCCTGAATCCACTTCTTTGTCATTTTATCTTCCTCCTTGTAGTAGCATAAAGTTTCTAAAAGATTTTTGAGCCGAGATAGTTTTTACTGTATTTACATTTGCCAGAGGCAAACCCAGACCATATTCTCTATTCAACTGCATTATTCGTTTATTAAGTTCCATCATTTCAAGCACAGCCTCACGATAAGATTCTTTATCACCCTCCTGTACTGCAAGCCTTACCGTGTTATATAAATCCTCTCTTCTAATCTGATAATAATGCTTTAAATTCTTCCATGTATAATACAAATCCTTGAACTCACTTATTCTTGCAGGCGTAAATCCTAAAGCCTGCAATAATGCTTCTTTTTCACTTAGCTTTAAAAGTTTTCCATCTGGACCTTCCAGCAGTAAGTCTCCATTTGTATCTATTCCTCTGTAGTACTCCTTTAAAGCCTTTAAAGGATAAACAGCAAAACGCAGAGGTATTCCATAATAAAATGCCTTATCTAAATCTCCCTTCTCCAAATAATCCAGAGCCTTCCACATATCAGTTACACTCTGACCTGCTACTCCAAAAGCCAACTTACCAGCTATTTCAAGCGGATTGTCTCCCATAAATTGAAGTTCATCAGTAGGTAAATTCAAGGCTGCTGATGAGGTTACATCTACTCCAAGTCCAAAAGGCAGGTTTGCAAATAACCCTCCTTTCAGCCATTCCCACAACCAACCTGCTTTACCTAACATTTTTTCTATATCCATATCCAAATCTCTACCAGTAACAGTGGTGTAAACTGATTTTACTGTGGAATAAACAGGTAAAGATGCCATTCCTCCTAAGAACATTAAAGCTCCCAATCCCATAAGTAAAGCAGTATATTGTTTTTCATTATACAATTTTTTCATACCTAACAACATCTGATGCACATAAGACTGAAAAGTCTGCCCAATGCGCAGTATCCTTGCCGCCGAGCCCTTTCCTTGAAAAATAAAAGATAGCTCATCATCACCATATTTACCGTTTGTGAGATACACGAAATCTCGTGCACCCTCTACAAGCTCTTCTGTGCTCCAGTCAGAATGACATCTGATATAAGCTAGAGCGCTTGCTTTACGGTTAAGTTCTTCAGACACTTTCATGAATATGCCTGTAGCATCCATCAATTTTGAAATAGTGCCAGATAATAAAATGCTTCTACCTAAAGTATAAGAAGTGCGCTGGTCTTTTGTTATTCCCAAACGATTTAAATAATCCAGCACTTCTTTTTCTTTATCAGACAAATTATTGGATAATACATCTTTGGTAGCTTTCATCACTATTTCTTCAGCCTTTGCGAAATCCCCCAGACCTGCAGCTTTATCACTTATTTCAACTGCAGTGTGCATCGCTGTTATGACAGGAATCTGGAAAAACACATTCACAAACATATTTCTTACAGAAAAAGCCAGATATTTAACAAACAAGAATTTTCTTACACTATTTACTACTTTATCTACTGCATCTTTCTGTCTCAACAGCTCTTCTTTATAACGCCTTAATGCGGCACTTAAAACAGGATTGCGTGTATAAACATCCTTAAGAATATCATTAATGCGGTATTTGGTTTCCTGCTTTTGTATGAAACCTGTAAGCTGAGCTAAATAAGAACCCATTGCATAGACGGGGTCCTTGTAATACCCTTCTATCAGCCGCTTACTGCGTGCTTTTGCATGTGACATGAATCCCTCAGCCAGTATTTTATCTATTGCTTTACTGATAATAGCATCCTTTTCTTTCTTATCCAAATCAGTTTCATCTAAAACGTCTGCTAAATATTCTACAATATCAAGAAGTTCGGGTTTTGGAACTGCATTCTTTTGTTTGAACTTCACATCAAAAGTAATCTCTTCAGGATTATAATCAGGATGCTCTTTAATCCATTTACGTTTTTCCAAATCAGCCATAAATGAAATTGGTTTTCCCTTATCACGCAACAAAAATGCTCCTATATCCGTCAGGGGCTTCATATAAATTACTTTATCCTCAGCATCATATACTCTGAATATTACATTCCCCACTCCACGAGCACGGTGCATATAATAAGGATACTCTTTAATCTGACGATACATAACTTTTTCAAGCTTCTCTAATTTTTGTTTCGGCAAAGAGGTATTGTCTGCAAGTCTTTTCATAAGACTTTTAATGTGTTTATTTAAAAACTCTCTAGCAGTCTTATAAAATTCCTGATGCTTATCAAATATCTTTTCTATCCTCTCACGTTCCTCAGCAGGAATATCAGGATTCTTTTTAAGAAAAATGTCTTTTGGATTTTTGCCTTCTGCATCTCCTTCAACAATGCTGTCCAGAATAGACTTTTTCAAATCTTCATCCTTTATTTGCTTAAGCAGTCCTCCAAACTCATCTGAAATATTAAACAGAGGCGTGCGCACTTTTTCAACTACTTTTTCAACTTCAAAATTCATTTTATCCAGTTCTTTAAATATCTCAGCTACTTCAGGATTTTTACTGTATTGTGCAAAAAATGGATTAACCAAAGCAAAAGAGAATATATCCATATCTTTATTCGTGAACTTCATAGCACGATTTTCTACCAACTGCTCCACAGGTTCTAAAATTTTATCAATAGGCATGCCGCCGTACATTTTTAATGTCTGCAGTTCAGGATGCTCTTCTTTTTCAATAGAAGAAATATCAGTCTTTATAATGCTGAGTCCTATATCTACAGGTTTTTGAATTGAAACCACCACATCTTCTTTTCCTTTTGACTCAGACTTATCTTCAGTTGTAATTCCTAGCAACTTATCAGCCCATTTCCTTTTACCCTGATATGCAAAGGCTTCTGAATAAATCTCTTCATACTTCTTTAACTTCTTATATCCCTCTATAGTTTTACTATTAATAGTATCAACTCTTTTCTTGAATTCTTCTTTTTCTTTTTCAGTCAGCATATTATATTTAACATGTCCTATTTCATGCAAAAGAGTAACAGTAGGATTTTCAGCATCTGCATTAAGTTCCACAATTTTATTTTTAACACTTACCCTGCCTTCCTCACCCACATCAAACTTATAAGGTGGTTCAATCGTAACTTTTTTTATTCCCAATTCCTTCAAATTTTCTCTAACTGTTTTATTCCTAACAGCATTAACAAATTTCCTCTGCTGTGTTTTACTAACTGTAGAATTATTCTGCAAAACAACTTTCTCTATTGGTTCAACATATTCTTCTTCTGCATGCTCATCTTTCAAATATTTACTATAATCTTTAGCAAACATTCCATTCATGAAATTCTTATCTACTCTGGGTTCAGCCTTTAAGGATATCATAACACTTCTAACTCTATCCTCAAACGGCTTTAATGCTATAAGACGCTCAAAACTCTTTGCCGTAAAAACAGCAGTTACTCCGTTTGTGTCCTTAACATGAAACATAACAAATGGATATCTCTTCACAATATCATTTACATCAGTATCAGCCGTAACATACATATCTCCACTTGGAGATTTCTCAACACCCATATTTTCTAAATCAGTTAAAACTTTATTTAGCGTTTCTTTATCATTTACATCAATTTCTTTAACAATCTCTGGAGCTTCTTGTATAGCCAAATCTTTGCTTTCACTTTCTTTTGATTCAACCTCACCTACCTTAATAGTATTATCAAAATCCAGTATTCTCTTTTCTGCTTCTGATAGCTCAGAAGGTTTTTGACTTCCAGACGTATATATTTTCGTAATATTAAGCACAGTATCTGGAGAAGGTTCAGATAAAGGAGGCTTCTCTTTCTTCATGAACTCAGCATCTTTGCTTAATCCTTTTTCTATATCCGATGATTCTGATGACGAAGGTTTTACTGCTGTAATTCCCATCCAGCTTTCAAGTGCTATATTAAAAATGTTATTAGCAATCTCAGGCAAATTCCCTGTTTTAATTCCATTTATAACTCCACTAAAGGAAGTAGTGCCTGACAGAACATATCTGGGAGCTTCTCCTAATGCAATAGCTAAAATAGGCTTAAATATATTGCTCTTAGAAAGCTCTACAAACGGTAAACCAGCTCCCAAAACTGCATTAGAAATTATATCAGGTTCTATATCCTTTAAAGCCTGATATATATTATTTGTTTTTTCATTCTGCTGAACAATATTTTCCATCGCTGTCATAACACCTAAACTACCTGCCGATTTAACAGCACGAGCTATTAATTCACTCCGAGGCAGATAGTTTACAATTCTATTTACAAAAGGTCTCAAAGCGTCCAATTTATCTGCTACACTGTCAAAACGAGCAAGATACTTCCCGAAAGTTGATAACCCTCTTAATTCACCACTTCCAAGTCCCATAGCAACAACAAATCCTGCCAAATCTGATATACCGCTTCCCAATCCAAAAAGAGTATCTTCTATCTTACTTCCTGTTTCAAACTGCTGTTCAGCAGGCACAATTCCAAAAGACATTTCACTCCAAAAATGACTTAACATCGCATGAACATTATGTTGTTCTACTGTAGTTCCCATCGTCTTATAAATATCCCGAAGCGGCTTACCTGTTTCTATAGACAGCAGTTGAGGGAAATCATCAGGGTGTGTTTGAATACCCAAGAATCTTCTAATCCCTGCAACAATACGATTCAAGAAATTAAGTTTTTCACCCTGTACAATAGAAGGAGTGCCCTGATACAAAGTAAAATCATTCCCTACCAAAGAATTTATATCCAGCTTTTTAAAGGTCTGAGGATTATTAGAACTGAATTCAAAATTCCCTATTACATCATTCACTTAAATGCTCCTTCAAATACTTCACATATTTTCTATACATTGTTTCATTTCTTGGCTTAACAACTACTACAGGTTGTGAAGATTTGAAAAAACCAAACCCTTTTGAATAAGGAATTACCTGCCACACTATATACTTCCCTACACTCTTCCACAATCCCTGAGGTAAATTCTGTTTTATTTGAACTACAGCTCCATCCTTAAGCACATCCGTTAAATCCAGACTTCTTAAAGTATTTGTCTGAGGGTTAAAAACATAATTTTTAAACAAGAACTGCATTATGTTTTCTGTAATATTCTGTGCTATCGGTGAAGGCAAATCACCTAAATCATTCTTTTCCCATGCCTTATAAATATTCATATTATTCTGTTTGAAATCCTCATAAACAGGCTCATACAAGCTCCTATAAATAATATGATTTATATCATTTTGATTCGGCAGACGATTGTTTCTTTCTGTGAAGTGCAAAAACAACAATTTTACCGTTGATTTGAGCAAATTAGAATCTATTGAAGCAGTTTTCCCCATTGCCAGCGAGGCTTCCTGTTGAATCTGATTGGCAAGAGAAACAGCTTTGGCAGTAGTATAATTCACCAATGCTTTATAATTAGGGTCCCTAACTATCTGTGCTATCTCCCCTGCTTCATTATGCACTCCATGAACACTCCCATGCTGAACCAGATACATTCGTGCCAAACTACTATACATAGATGCTGTCAGCTTGCCCTCCTTCATTAAATTGAACAACTTTTCATTTAAATCACTGAAAGTAGAGAACTGATCATTTAAAACAGCATGCTGAAGTTCAGCATAAGTCTTTAAAGCATCAGGATCTTTGGTTATATTTGAACGAGCCAAAGTAATCAAGTTATATTTGACCTCATCGGGAATATTATTATCCTGCATTATCTGTGTCATTCCAATACTACCATTCTGCAGTAAAACAGCATAATGATAAAACATTTCTGAATTATGCTGTTTCATTTCTTCTCTCTGCTGTAGCTCCTGCTGTCTATACACAGCTTTTGCCTGTCTTAAAAGTAAATCTTTAGAAGCATCATCACTCACAATATCATCATACTGACCTGCTTTCAAATCAGCTATAAACTGCTGTGGATTCTCCTCTATTTTCTGAGTAAACAAAATATTCTGTGCATCCTTTTTGAACTTCTCTAAATACTGTTGAGCTACCACAGGATTAATAATGTGATGCTCCGTAAGATTCTCAATGCGTGTTTTCATCTCTATAAGAGCAGTTTGATAGCTTGTTTTATCTATTATGCTTTTCTGCAGTTTATCAGCAAACTGCTGTGTCACAGCAACTGCCTGAGTAAACTGTTCTTTCTGCTGTTCTATGTGGAGCTTAGATAAAGTATCTACATATTTTAACTGAGCATACCGATTTATTTTAGCACGAGTTGCAGGATTATCAATCTGGACAGTTTCCATGAAATCCTGATACTGCTTTTCAAACTCATCGGGACTCCATTTATTTATTACAGCTTCATTTGATAAATGCTGCAGTCCAGCCATTACCTCAGTTTCCATATTATAATCCTTCAGCTGTTGTGCTTGCTGAGCCATGCTATCTAGTGTTTTAGCAAGCACATCTAAAGGCTCACCAACAGCCTGAGGCTTCTCTAAAATAGGTCTATATATCTGCTGTGCTTTTTCCCGATAAGCATTTGAAACCAGATTCAGATTCAATACATCATTTATAATAGGCATTCCCATATTACAACCCCTGCAGTATTTTAAGGGTTTTTGCCAGAGTACTCATACCGTACATTCTTTCTGTATTTTCATACTGCCGTCCAATCTGTTTTACCAATATGCTGGTCTCCCTATACTTATTCTGTGCGGCACGTTCAGCCTCACCATAATGTTGTAAATAAGACAAATAAAGATTTTGACGGGCTTTATCTATTTGATTAACATTATATGCCATAGTTTGAACTGCACTGCCAAATAAACTAACTCCATGTGAGCCGTAATAAGCTTTACCTGTTGAGGTTATCTGACGTCCCTTATTTAACAATGCCGCATTCTGTATCTCATAATTTAATGTTCTATTCACTATATTCTCATTCATAGCTCCATAAAAACTTTTCAGTCCCTCATTTAACTGTTGCATATTATCCTGCATTACTGCAGTATTTTCATCATACTGCAGTTTATCAGCATAATAACTTAAGGCATAAGCACTATATTTACCTGCCTCTGCAAAAGCAGGACTTCTTAAAAAAGAACCTATACCTTTTACTACATGACTCATAAAACCTTTCCCAATAAATAATAATCATTTTTACCATCATACTTCCTCATTACACCCTCCTTCTCAAAACCAAATTTAAGGTGCATATTAAAAGCTTTTTCATTCTGAATCATAACAGTAGATTGTATTCGCTGAATACTTTCAATTTCCTCCAGATAATTCAAAAATTTTTTCATATACTTCACAAATTTAAAAGAAGAAACATGAGTGTCTACAAAAGAAAATATTTCTACCGTAGCATCAGTTACAGGAACAGCTCCATATATTCCTTCTATATTACCATTCCAGCTCCCATAAACTCCATGAACTCCAAATACTTTCATAAACAACCAAGCCGCTCCAAAAATACTATCTGTTACATTATAAATTCCAAACCCATTGATATAGTTCTCAACCTCTTCAGGAAAATCACCATAACGTATAAAATTCCTCACCATTTCAAACTCATCATCAAAAATAGGTCTAATCATACTGCCCCCAATAGCACATCAAATTTTATACCAAGCATATTAAAAGGCATTGGAGTAACATGTACTACCTTAAAACTTATATTTCTCACATCTGTAATTGATAAATTAATATCTGCATCCTTACATCCTGTGTATAAAGGCAGAATTTCACCCATCAAATCATTTGGAGTCCTGAACAACAACCAATAAGCATCATTTATGTATATTTTACCGCCCATGCTCTTATATAAATATACACATATTCTACTGATTTGCTTTGGACTCCCTAAACTCACAATCTCACCCTGCTGAGCAAATTCTATATTAACAGTCTCAACGCTATAAGTATAAGCCAGACCTATAGCAGCATAAGTAGTAGCCCAATCAAGGCTAACCTGCCCTTCAGCAACCGTAACATTCTGATGTAGTCCCTCTGCTGTAAAAATAACTACCTCAGTGCCATCATTATAAGGAACTGAAAACGTATCCTGAGCAGTGGAAGACTTATATATCATACTGCAATCACTGAATACAGTATCAAAATATGTATCATAACTATACGGTTTGAAATGCTCCACGCTCTGGGAAACTGCATCTCTATTAACAAAAATATAAGCATGAGATTTAGCATTCTCTTCAATTATATCAAAATCCAATACCTCACCTGCAGTTTCTATCGTCTGCCATGCTACCACATCTTCACTTTCAAAGAATGTAAGCACAGCAAACGTGCCATCCTTTAAGAGTGCCCAGATACGGGTATAAGGCATGTTTTCAAATGCTATTTTCTTTACCCGTGCACTTAAAATAACATCATTAATAACATTTAA
The DNA here is from genome assembly GCA_964632635.1 of uncultured Cocleimonas sp. Lineage (GTDB taxonomy): Bacteria > Pseudomonadota > Gammaproteobacteria > Thiotrichales > Thiotrichaceae > Cocleimonas. The sequence goes on from CAZWEA010000015.1 coordinate 22,511, forward strand.
ATCTCCCGATACATACCCCTGAACATTCCAAGAATATGTAATCTTATACAACCGCTGAGCATTTTGCGATACATATATTACTGATGAACCAACCAAAACAGGCTTAACATCTGCAGTTCCATACTGAGACTGCTTTGTAACACTAACAGTTGTGGACGTTATCCCTGCCTCTCCACCTTGCATTAAATAAATAGCAGTTGGAGTACCTATTAATAAACCATTCAAACCAATTACCCATAAGATATCATTTGCATACTCACTGCTAATCTCATACATAAAAGCATCTCCACTGTTCACACCAAAAACAAAACTTTCATAACTTCCCACATTGGATGCCCAGATAACATCTTCATAATTCTCAAAATTAGCCAGAATTAATCTATCTTCATACATACAAACTTTCTTGGGATAAATATCCAGATTTATATCAAAATAAACCGGTGAACCTCCTGTAAACGGCACTCCTATACAGGTCCATACAGCCGTATTATCTGTAACTGTTCCTCCTAAAACAACTGCATTCCAATCAGGTTCAGCAGTTCCCGTTGTTCCTCCCGTAGTGCATTTAAAAATAGCTCCATTACTGGCTTGAATAATCTTACCCACTCCAACGGTTGCACCTGAAGTCCAGTAATAAAAAGAAGAAACCATATCCAGAGCACTTTTTATCACTACACTACCAGTGTTGAGGTCTATTGAAGAAACAGACTGTAGTCCTGTGCCTGTAATAGTGCCATCTGCATTAACAACCGCAGTTTGCTGAACTCCATTCAAAGTATATTTAAGAGTAATAAAGGTATTATTACCTGACCTCAGCTCCCGCAGAAACATAGAAGGCAGAACGCCTGTAACCTGCATAGAAATCCCATTTCCATAACCCAGCACATATCTAATAACAGGCGTAACAGCACTTACAGACCATTCATTATCAGCTATATGAATCAATTTCTTAATGCCATTACACATAATATACATTACATCATTTTTTTGCACATAATCCATCTGAGAAATATCTATATTATTGCATATATCTATATAAAGACTGTACTGAGTTCCCGTAGAATCCAATACAAAAGCACCATTCTTATAAACATACATATAAACATATCCAGTTGAACTGTATCTCACAAATATTAAAAGAAGGTCTCCATCCTCTTTTTTAAAGGGAATAATCTTATATAAATCAATATCCTCTGTAAATAAATTAATAAATTCAGTGCCCGGACGTTTCAAAATATTACCGTATTTAGTTATTACTCCATTTTTACACTCCTTCAGCGAAGACAAATACCAACGAGCGTTTACCCGTCCCTGAGCTTCAGGTGAAATAACACCGTTATTGAATGTATCTAGCACAAACTGCATTACAGCATTCCTCTCAGCCAGACTGTATTATCCACAAAACGGGTTTTGTTCCTGACAGCATCCATCTGCTGAGCTTCCTTAAATGCCTGCTGGAATAAAGCTACGTATGCCTTATAAAGCTCAGGACTGCCTTTTATAGGAATAGCTAAATCAGATGCCAGTTTGAATTTAAGAGCTTCTACAAAATAATAAGGCATAAAAGATTCCATGCCAAGCTCATAATAAACATAATACAAATAAACAGGTGAAGTATTCGTATAGATTTTCCCGCCACGCTCTACATATTCCACTACCTCATCATTAGCATCTCTTATTTTACTTATCCGAAGAACGTCAACAGGTTCCTGATAAACATAGGAATATACGTTATCAGTTTCCTGCAGGCGGGATAAAGAAATCTTTTTAAGTGCAAAATTCCAATCAAACAGCGATAAACAATATTTTACATCAGGAACATACAGCTGATTCAAGACCTGAGCAGTCAAAGTATCATCAGTGAAAGCCATGATAGGCTTAACACCCATCATGGCTAATGACAGATTAGCTATATCAACTGCTGTCATTTACTGCACACAATCAATCTTTACAACTCTCTTCTCATCCATTCTCGTAGCCCCCGCATACATACCGAAAAATATCTGATAATCATTATTCTTATCAGGTCTCTTGTCAATTGATGCTTCTGTCTCGCCTGAAACAGCAAGCAGAAGACCCGACTTAGCATAAGCAAAAACCACATCTGCAGTAGCTGTAGTGGTACCATCTGAAAGAGTAACAGTCTCGGTAAGAGTCAGATTGGTTTTCACGAATGTGAAGCCCATATAAGTATCCAGATTTCCTTCTGTAATAGCTTTCACAGTCTCAGCATCACGGGTAAGGTTAGACGCCAGAAGGTCATCCAGCAAATGGAATACCTGTCTTGGAGGGAGTACAAGATAAGTAGGCTCATCCTGACTTACTTCATTCTCCTCCAAAATCTGACGAGCCTGCTTCAGCTTCTTGAAAGTTAAACCCGCATCTCCCAAATCAGTCTGCTGACTGGCAGGGAGGGCTACCGCTACAGTGCCATCCCTACCTGTATATGCGTTTCCAGTAGCCGCAGATATAATAAGTTTATCCTGCTTTCTTCCCATCGCCCATGCGATAGACTGGATATAACGATTGGTAGGATCTCTCAAAAGCTTCAGCACGTCACGCTTGTTTACAATATACGCTTTTGTAAGATAAGTTCCCGTTACCATTCTGCGGGTCCATGTCGGATCCGTAATTACCGTATCAGGATGAAGCGGATCTCCACCTGCATAATTAGTTCCAACCTCAGCAATATCATCATCCGCTTCCAAGAAATCAAAGAACTCCTGCTCTCCCTGCAGAACATCACGTTCCACCAGATTGGCAAGACGTGAACCTTTCTGCTGAAGAGCCATCAATATATCATTATGAAATTTCTTTACAAACGCATTATCTATATAAGCCATACTTCACTCCTTATAATATAATTTTATAAGTTTAACTCAGCACCCTTCCCTTGAGTTATCCTCAACAACTGTGAGGGCTCATCAAAAGTAGGGTCACTGTAAAAGTGATTATCCTACATTTATAATTTTATTCTTTTTTTGAAAATAGTCAAATATTAAGAACCATATATAAGCTTATACAGGTTCTCAACTTTATCCACAGCCGCCTGATGCTGTGGGTGATATTTATCCCAATAAGGATGAGATTTATCTGACAAAATACTTTCCAGTTCCTGCTTGGCTTCTGCAGGTGAATAGGACTGAAAAGCAAATTCATCTTCCTTATAATGCTCCGCAAATTTAACCAGCAGTTTAATAAAATCAGGATTAATATCTAATCCAGAAGTCTGAATCTGCTCTTTAATTGTATCAGGAAAAGTATTATATAAGCGCTGAGCCAGTCCTACATTTCTCTGGAAATCTTCTCCCCATTCTTCAGACAGCTGACTCAGAGCATGTTCATACATCTCCTGTCTGGCTTCTAAACTCTGCTGAGCATCAGTTTGAACAATTCCCTTCATGGTTTCATACAGCTTCTGATACTGTTCAGGAGCTAAACCAATCTCATGCATTATTTTCTTAAACTCCTTATACTCCTCAGGGGTTTCAAACAGAACATTATAATCCTCAAAATCAGGATACTCATCAGGCGAAGAAGGAACTGGAGGTTTCTGTTTACCGATAAGCTTCTGAAGTTCAATATAAGACTTAGCTAAATCCTGCGGATTCTTGAATTTCTTAATGCTCGGATCCTCTGCTAAATCCCCCAACAACTCCTGCCATACCGACGAATCTACGGAATTATCCTGAGTATTATCCTGAGAATTATTCTGAAGGTTATCCTGAGAATCATCTAAAACACCCATTTATTCCTCCTTCATAATGTTTTTTATGCGTAAATATACACTACGGGCTCCCACACGGTAAGCCATAGTGTATGGATTATCTGAAAATATCTCCATATCATAATAAGCCAGACGCCGCAGCATATTCTCAAAATAAAACCAATCTGGACTTCTCATTAATCTCTGAACTGCCGCCTTCTCCCTGTCTAATTCTTTCTTTATGTCTGCCATTTCAACCTCTGCGATTTAGTTAAATTAAGTTCTGCTTGTGCCTGCTGTTTGTTAGCTTTACCCTCCATTTCCTTTAGCTCAAGCTGAGCCTGCATCTGCTGAAGCTGAGCTCTCTGCTCTCTCATCTGTTGCACTACTGTTTCTGAATTAAAGAGCTCTGCATCTATACTATATACTTCACCTACCTTCCTGATGAACTCATCCCAATTTATATTATCGCTTACCTCAGCATCAATTTGAGCAATCTGAAGCACGGTATTAAGCAGCACAACCAAACTTGAATACTCTGAAGATTTCTGAGACTGAGCAAGCACCGATAAAAATTCTATTCCTGTATAATCAGCCTTTTCTATTAATCCTTGCACAATCGCAATACCTAAAGTGCGTGCTATTAAAGGCTTCAAGACTCTATTAATAAGTTTCCCGATAACAGCTCCTAGCAGTAGCATTTTTTCCTGTGAACGTTGTATTACTTCTGTAGCCGTCATCTGTGGAGTTTCGCCCAACAAAAATAAATCCACAAAGAATTTCTCGTTTATTTCCTGCTCCACATCCTGAATACTCTCCACAGTGACGTTAATATTACCTGTTGTAATAATAGGAAAAATGCGGTTGTTAGGATCTGCTGAGGTTCTCCAGTTAATAGCATTAGGTGATATATCTATATCCTCCCGATAAGCATCTACAGGCACATCAAGAGGCGGATTGGTTAATTTTTCATTATTAAGCCAATAGGATTTCGTAATCCTATTAGCCAACAAAATAGTAGCATAAGCATTAATAGCAGGTGAAGAACCATAAGTTTCACCGCTCTTGCTGTCCCACTGTCCCACAAACACAGGAAAAGTATCATATCCACTTTTCCTGATTACATTCCCCGTTTCCTTTTCTACCCATGATGATTCATACGGTTTCTCTGAACCCTTAGGAGCTTTATAAACAGCAAACAAGATGTCTGTTTTATCCCACGACTCGGCATCGAATCTTTTCTGCAAAGCTTCTGATAAAGCCTGCAGTCCAAATCTATCTACAAGCTCATTTAAACTAACCCGCATGTTCATAATGAAAATATTAACTTTTCCCCATACGTCCTTTTTAAACACAAAAGATTTCGGAGAAACACACATGAAACGAACACCACCATCAGGATTTTCCTCTTCATAAAGTGCTGAAACTCCATAAATCACCAGATCATAATAAAATTCCTCCAGCACTTCATACAAATTACTATTCTGCAAAACACCCAATAAAGTTTCTCCAGCCTCTGAAGCCGCTATTTTATCAGACCTGTTTCTTGAAGAAGTAGTAATAGTAAACCAGCGAGAGCTTGGATTGGTAAGATAAGAATACAAACCTGCTTTCAGAATATTAGCAGCTCTGAATACTGTATCGTTGTAAATAAGATACGGATTAGCTTCATCAGACCTGAATTTCCCTTTGAAAGGAACAGTAAATTTCTCTATCTCTACCCACAAACTATATATCTGCTGTCTGGCAGCAACAAGGTCATCATATATTCTCCTTACATCCATTTCCTGCCGCCCAACAAACTAACTCCACTACTGCCTGTCAAACCATATTTACCCAATCCCAGATCATACTTTGACTGCGAAAATTTGGTCCGAGTAGGAGCCGCCGCACCACCCTCTTCTAACAAAGACATCGTGTTCATCACACCGCCTTTGCGTAAGGTCTTCTTGGGCTGGGGTATATGAGGCATTTGAATTTTCACAGACGGTTTTGAAGGATGCAATAAGGACGATGCAGTTCCCAGCACGCCGCCCAGCAATGGACTACCTCCAAACACTCCTACACCTATTGCACCAGCTTTCAAAATATCGCTTGTAATAGGACTTCTCTCTATTATTTTAGCACTATGTGAAAGAAATCCTCCTACACTTTTTTCTGCCGTCTTAAACGCATGACTGATTGCGCCTCCAACGGCACTTACTGCATGACTCATAATACCCTCCTTAGATTGCTCTTGCTTTGCGCTGTTTTCTATGCAGTGAAATAGGTGCTGTAGCTTCCCGATTAGCCATTTCAAGTGCATCAATAAGGTCATCGTGCTCCGAACGTGCACCCATTTCCGTGAACATTGTTAATTCAGTTTCCAGCTCATCCAACCAATCAGCCTTCAATCTATGCCAAACTGCACCCGCCGCATACAACGGTTGCAGCGATTTTATTCTATCTTCCTTCTTGCCCTTACTGCTTATCATTTTCAAAGTGAAAAACACATTGCGCCTTAGCATCTCTTTATGAAGTATCTGCTCCATTACTTTTTGAAATGCCACACCTTCTACACATACATGAACAGGTTTGTATTTCACCACATGCTTGAAAATAGCCTCAATTACCTCATCATTTTTCATTCTCCCGTAAGTAATATCAACAATAAACCGCTGATTCTCACTGTTAACAGCAATAGTGAGCACAACAGAATAATCAGCAGTCTGTTTCGTAGATACTGCCAAATCTACTGCAGTGTAATAATTATAAAGTGCTTTTGGAAGTGTTGTATAATATCTAAAATATTTCCTTGAAAACACCTGAGTTTGTTCAGATACAGCCACACACATACGCTCTCGCATCCACACATCTATTTTCCCTGCCTTCTCATAGGCTCTGCGCTCTGCTTCAAGCTCCCGCATTGTAAACTTGGCTGGCCACATTGATTTCCCATCTTTAATCGCTGGAATCCTGAAAAACTTAAACCCAAAATCCTTTGCATTTTTACCAAGCCTCTCAATAATACATCTCTCACCAAGATTATTACCAATCATAAAAATGCGTGAACTCTTTGACATCATATACACATCTGACAAAAACCATCCCCAGTCTCTTTCAGACATCATTTGCGAATTAACATCATCCAGAGTTTGAACATCATCCATCACCACAATATCAGGACGCCTGCTGTTCCACACCAGTCCTCGGATGTTCACACCCTTGCCGTAAGCTTCAATCCGCATTCTAACTCCTTCTTTTGTCAGAAAATCCAGACACTCTCCCTGCTGATATATTTTTTGAACATTGTGAGACATAAGTTTATTCTGCAAATAAATATCCCGAATCTCCCGCATTTTACTTTTTGCTAAATCATCTGAAGCCTTGATTAACACAATATACGAACGCTCCTTACGTGGGAATGTAAGAGCATAAAGTAAATAACCATATACAACATATGTAGTTTTAGCCGACTCCCTGAATCCTTCAATCGCAATATTGTCTGTTTTGTTCAACAACATCTTACCAAGCCATGTATGAAATTTAGCTGGGTCCAGAGGTTTATCAATAAGAAACGCCATCACAAATGCTGTAAGTGACTGATATACTCTCTTATATAATTCTTCTATTGCTTCTTTACTTTTTACCAACCGCCCGCTCCTTCGCCTGCTGAATATCATCCATACTAATTCCAACCACCACCGTATTATCGTGCCATCCAAACCGAGACTTCATTAAGCCTAATAAAAACTGAGCATTAACATTCTTATTAAAAAGTCCCAACTCAACTAACTTATCCTCTCTTATTTTCTCAGCCTCAGCAAATATATACATGAAATCAATAGTATTTTGTGAACCTGTGAAGTTCTTAATAAGATAATCTTTAAGCTGGTAGGGATTTTTTATGCCGACAGATTTACAAAACTGTGAAAATGTGACATGTGAAGGATGAGACATTATCCAGTGCTTGTATGAACTCACAAAATTCTCTACATCTGCATTAGTCCACTCATTCAGTGGTTTATCGTAAATTACTCCAGGTTTCTTTTTATCCACCATATATATAATATTCCAAAATGTAAAAAAGTCAAATAACAGCAGGCTGGCACTAAAATGCCAGCCATTCTAAAGGCAGATACCTGAGAAAGGAGGCGTGAAATGAGAGGACAGTAAAATATAGCATAAATGGAAAGAATGGTCAAGTGAAAGAAGAAGGTGAAAGGAAGAAGAAATTGAAAGGAAGAAAGCGGTGAAAGGAAGTGGAAGTGGAAGGAAGTG
>CAZWEA010000015.1:30576-32112 GCA_964632635.1 uncultured Cocleimonas sp.
AAAAAAAGAATTCTTTTAGCAAAAATCGTTCCGTGCTTGTTTCTCCAACAATAATCAACAGTAATTCCTACTTTTCTGTAGCAAATTCATACTAAATCTGTGCAGAACAACAGCATGTGTCTAACCGAATTTTCCCTAAATCCAACCAAGCTTGCCATTTCAAGCTTAATTTTGCTAACTTCCGATAATTTTAAATTATGTAAACCGAATTTGAGATATGATTGAAACATAAAGTATAACTGCCAAATCGCAAATGCCGATTCTGGTTACTTTAGAACTTACTTTTATGAAAAATAAATCTGAATTAGTTAATTTTTACTGCTGCTTAACAAAAAATGTAATATTTTTTGAAAATAGAGAATATATTTAATGGACATTTTAGGTGTCCACCGAATATTGTTATTATAACAACAATATTTGAAACTGTGGACATTTTGGTCACCCGGGTTTTAAACTGCTTGGACACAAATATTGTTGTTGTGACAAGCAAAACTTGCTGTGTGGACAAAATATCATAAATTTTGAAAACTACTATACAAAATTTTTACCCATTTTTTTTCCCTTTCCCCTAAGACAAAATTAGTTATTATATTACTAACTATTTATCTACTTCCTTATATATATTTTTTTTCATTTTTTTAAACCTAAAAAATATATTCTTTGATATTTTGTCCATATCCCTCTTTATTCTTGTCGTGACAACCATAACTCTGTCCAAGCTCTATTTCTGCACAGCCGCCCATTTTCCCTTCCCTTTTTCTTCTTCCTTTCAAATATTCTTTACTTCTTCACCTTGTTCATGATATTGAAAAAAATAAACTACTGCAGTAATAACCTATAATAAACTACCGCAGTAATAACTTATTATGAACTACTCTATATAACAAACTACCATACATACTAAATCCTATTTATAATAAATCACTACTAATAAATCATTATACATAATAAATCCTTACATATAACAAATTAAACTACTGTAGCTATAATCTAAATTTTATCATTTTTTTCAAAATTTTTTTTACAAAATACATTTTTTCTTTCTACATTCCTTAGCAAAAAACATTCCGTTCTTGTTCCTTCAATCATATCTTCTATTCGCTGCCTCAACAAAAAAAAATGACAAAAATGATAAAAAAACTTGACAAACGAAAAAAAAGGAGTATATTATATAGTGAAAGCAGAAAAAAAACCTGCTTTCACCTGCCCGGGCGTGGCAAACCTGGGCAGGTTCACTTCTCCCTCCCGCCTCCCTCAGCCGGGGAGATTGACCACCTCCCCGGCTCTCCCTCCGGTCACTTCTCCTGTACCCCTCTTGCGGGGGGTACTGGAGAAGTAAAAATTGCGCCAGCGGATGGGCGCAAACAAAATACACCCGCCGCCGCCAGCAATGGTGGTGAAAGAGGTGAACATGTTTAAAATTACAAGAGAGCATGGTTTTCAGAACCGCCTTACGATGGCGGTTCTCAAGAAAAAGTATATCTATTTATTTTGGGAGACTGGGCTTGAAGTCCGTCTCTCGATTGACGACAAAGT
>CAZWEA010000016.1:0-31463 GCA_964632635.1 uncultured Cocleimonas sp.
TGATGCCTGCATCTTTTGCCATCAGGTAGTAGGCGTATTCCATGCGGCCATAACCCTGTGGATCACCAAATACTTCGCTGTTGGTTTTGTGTTCTTCAACACCATCAAACTTTAATAAAAAATGCTCAAAGCCTTCGGGTGCATCGACCTGACCCGAACGTAATTCGCTGCGATCTTTATTGATAGCCACCAGTGCTTTTGCGCGTGCACCGCCTGCTGATGTGCCGACTTGAAAGAGTGCCGACATGGCGCTGTTGTCTGTAACGGTGTTAGCCAGATTGCTACGCTGATCTAGAATATTCTGCGCCATTTGAATCAATGAATTTAATTCTAGTTGTTGGTCTGCTGAGCTTGTTCGTGTGATCGCAGGTTCAAACTCCAAAGCGCCCATGCCACGATTGGCTATATAAAGTAAACGCTCAAGTGGGGTAAATGAATTGCTGTCTCGTCCATTTTTAGCCAGCCACGCATTGATCACGGCATTGCCAAAATCATCGGGTAAAGTGTCGGCAAACAGGGCAGGTAACCCGCGATAGGTTTCGAGGTTTAAACTTGGAAATTGATATTTGGGCGATGCGTTTGTTGCAGGCAGTGGCATTTTTATCGGGGCAATTTCAACGCCACGTTGAATCCAGCTTGGTGAGTACTCAAAGGTGCTAATTTGGCTTGCGGGGTCATAAACCAGTGCGCCAACTAACTTTCCCCAAAGATGTACTTCTGCGAGATTTTGCATGATTTAGTCCTCACCAATCCAAGTCTGGCTTGGATTCGTTGACTTCATCTTTGCGTGCTTTAGAGGCACGTTTGCGCTGTTTTCCCTTAAGTTTTAGCTGCTGCATCGGGCTATAGCCTGTTTCAGGGATGAAGTTTTCTAGCTGCTCAAGTTGATTCAGCACACGTAAGACGGCAATGATATTTTCAAACTTGCCCGAGCCTTTGACAAGATTGCGATAAGACACGCGTGATAAACCGATCTCATCAGCCAGTTGCTGCTGAGTGAGATTTTGCTCTAAACGAAGTTTCTCGATGCGCTCACCAAGCTCTGTCGCTATTGCTTTATTTGTCATGCTTGTAAAATTCATAATGATAATATAACTATACTTTAATAGTGTTTATTGGAGTTAATATATAAAATAATTATCATTAACTATATGGTTTTTAAACTGAATTGCAAATATTTATTGATAACTGGGCTTTCTAACCGTATTTAGGCTGTATCATTACTTTATGACAGACAAAGCTATCACCTCAAGGAGCCTTATAAAACGCACTCCAGCCAGTAAAAAATTCGCAAGTGAGATTGAACAGATCTTGGCTTCAATCAACAGAGTAAACAAGCGTCGTCTAAAACTCATTCTACACATAGGTACGCCCAAAACAGGCACAACAAGCGTTCAGGTTTATTTAGATAAGAAACAACGTAAGCTTCGTTTAAAAGGAGTTCTCTATCCAAACCGTTTTCATAATCCCAATGCACCTAAGCACCAGTGGTTTGAGAGGAATTTAGTCAGCGCAAATATTGAAAGTTTGCTGGATAATTTTAAAGATATTCTGAATCATGTTGAAGAACACACGCATACTATTTTGTTGTCATCGGAGGGTATTTACAACCATTGGTGGGATTTTCCTGAAGAGTCAAAAGCGATACTGCTTGAGTTAAACAGTTTATTTGACGTTGAAATTTGGGCATGGTTTCGAGATCCGCTAGCATTTGCAGTAAGCTTTTATAAGCAATGCTTGCGTAATCCACAGGTGAATCACATTAGCTGTTACGGCAAAGATTTATCTTTTGCAGAGGTGTTAGAAGACCCTTGGTTTTCTCAACATTTAGATTATATCGGCTTCATCAATGAGTGCGATGATCTGTTTGGTAAGGAATCAGTAACTGTATTTGAATGTCAAAATGATACGGTAAAAACGGTGATTCAGCGTCTCGGCTTAGAGACTCCACATGATAATCCCACACCGCGTAAAAACAATAGTATGAATTCTGTTACTTCAGAATTATATCGGGTGCTTAATCGTTTGCAATTATCAGCTAAAGAGAAAGAAAAATTAGTGCCGCATTTAAATGCACTTGATGCGGAACTAAGCCCGTATAAAGATAGGGAAAACACTTCTTTAATCGATGCTGAATCCAGAGATAAAATTAATAGAATGACGGCTGATAGCATGCGGGAGATACAGAAACGTTTTACCTCCTAGTATCAAGCACTGTTCTCAATTATCAAAAAAAGGGGGGGGTGCCATATCATTTGATCTCCCTATTTAATGGGTACTTGAATGTGCTTTTCTCTCTTCTTAAGGTCTCTTCTTAATAAAAACTTGAAATCCCATAATTAAAGCACCATCTATTAGGGTATATTTTCTTATACTGTTGTTTATGTATAATTCTATTTGTTTTCTAATTCTGGATTTCCCTTATGAGTGCTAGTGAAGGCTGTACCGATGACAGTTGTGATTTACCTGATATTGCCAATGAACCCCATAGTGGGCCGAATGCCTGCCTAAACTGGGTTGGCATGAGTGAGATCGAAATGCCTGTGCATATGATTAATGGTAAAGGCAATCAGATTCAAACGGTTGCTCGCGTTCAGGCCTATGTTAATTTGATCGATCCACAGAGTAAGGGCATTCATATGTCGCGCCTTTATTTGGCGGTTGATAAAATCCTTAGTGATAATGTGTTAACACCTGCTTTGCTACGAGAAGTAGTGGAGCATTTTGCTGAATCACAAGACGGTATTAGTGATAGCGCATACCTTGAATGCCGACTTGAGTTTTTTGAAAGGCGTGATTCTTTGATCAGTGATAATACGGGCTGGAAGAGTTATAAAGTCCGTCCGATTACGGCATTGCGTAAAGGTAAATTGACCACAGAATTGAGTATCGAAGTACCTTATTCATCAACATGCCCATGTTCTGCGGCTTTGTCGCGAGATATTATTCAACAAGGCTTTGAGAGTAAATTTGGTAAGTCAGGTGATGTAAATAGTAGTGATGTGCATGAATGGCTCGGCACAACGGAAGGGATTTCTGCAACACCTCACAGTCAACGTAGTATTGCTCAGGTTCGAGTCAAACTTTCTGATGCAGTCGAAGATTTACCTATTTCACGTTTGATTGATGAGATTGAAGCCGCACTTTCAACACCTGTTCAAGCAGTTGTTAAAAGAGAAGATGAGCAAGAATTTGCGCGTTTAAATGCTGCTAATTTGATGTTTTGTGAAGATGCTGCCAGACGTATTCAAGCTGGATTAGCTAAAGATGATACCTTAATAGATTTCTGGATTCGGGTGAATCATATGGAAAGCTTACATCCGCATGATGCCGTTGCCATTGTTACTAAAGGAATTGATGGCGGCTACCGCGATGATCCTAGAGAGTTCCCACACTAGGGCTAGACCTAATGTGAGTGGATAAATACTTCCCCCTCAATTATGTAAAAAAGGGGGGGGTGCCATATATATGAATTCTAGCTTTTAAAGCCTCTTATCACAGCCTGTCGATAAGCAATAAATCCAAGCATTAGTATCAATAAATATAACGACCATTCACTGAGCGTTGGAATTTCTTGTGTACTTGGGTCTATCCTTTCTAGGAAGCTTCTATTGCTTATATCTTCACCTGGAGCTAGAGCAATACCTTTAATCAGATTATCTAAAGGATCACCTTCAATATCAGATACTGAAATAAATCCTGATGGTTGTTGTTGTATCAGTTGATATTCTCCAGGGGAGACATTACTAAAGCGGTATTTCCCCTGCTCATCTGTACGAACTTGGCTACCTGTTGGGTTTCCATTGCTATCGATAAGAAACAACAACACATTTTCTAAACCTTCATCTCCTTGCCCGTCACCATCGCTATCAAGCAAAACGCTGCCTGAAATAGAGCCCGGCTGTTCATCAATAAAAATATTATCAACATCCGACTCAGCCGCTGTGAGTGTTACAGGAATCTGATTATTATTGTTATCTGAATTGGCGCTAGTATCACCATCATCGCTGCTATCCTGATCATTTACTGAACGATAGTTTTCAGCATCAGATTGTTCCACAATATATTCTCCAAGCGGAATATCATTAAAACTGTAATTACCTTCAGAGTCCGTTGTCGCTGTTAATGGTTCTACTTCAGTTGTTGCTGGATTACTATCAAATACCGTTCCATCTGCATTCAATAAAGTAATATTAATCCCTGACAAAGGCACAAGTGGCGTATCTCCAACACCATCAATATCTTCTAGAACTTTACCTGAGATAGACCCGGGACGTTCATCAATAAAACGATTATCTGCATCAACTTCTGCAGGGCTAAGCGATACAGGTATCTGGTTATTATTGGTATTTATATTTGCAGTTAAGTCTGCATCATCCGTTAGGTCTACATCGCTGATTGAGCGATAGGTTGCCAAATCAGTTTGCTCAACAATGTACTGACCGGGTGATAAATCACTAAAGATATACGCCCCTTCTGAGTCAGTCGTTACTGAAAATGCTTGGATACCAGCAGTATCTGGATCACGATCAAAAGTACTGCCATCAGTATTCAGTATGGTTAATGTCACATTTTCAAGAGCAACAAGATTACTAATACCTGAGCCATCAATATCTTCAAACACAAACCCTGTTATAGATGATATTTGTTCATCTATGAAATTGTTATCAATATCTGCTTCGCCTTGTATTAGGGTAACAGGAATCTGATTATCGTTGCTATCCGTGTTTGTCGTTGTATCACCATCATCACTGCTATCTGCATCACTAACAGAGCGATAAGTTGCAAGATCAACTTGTTTGATAATATATTCACCTAAGCGAATACCTATGAAAGCATAGTTACCATTTTGGTCCGTCTGTACACTGAGTAACTGCACCCCTGCACTTGTTAAATCACTATCATAATCTGAACCATCTGCGTTCAATAGAGTAAGGGTTACATTTTCTATCGCCACTAAAGCTGCTGAACCTAAACCATCAATATCAGCAGAAACATTACCGGATATTGTACCAGGCTGTTCATCAATAAAGTTATTGTCAGTATCATTCTCAGCCGATGCAACTGTCACTGGAATTTGATTGTTATTAGTATCAACGTTAGCCGTAGAATCAACATCGTTACTTACATCTTCATCAGACAGTGATGCATATCCTGCGGGGTCGGTTTCTTCAATTATATATTCACCCGGTGATACCGAATTAAAGACATAGTTACCACTTAAATCTGTGCTGGTCACTATCGCTTGCACACCCGTTGTTAAAGGATCACTATCAATTGGACTACCATCTGCATGAAGTAATTTTAAAGAAACATTCTCTAACATAAGCAGTGGTGCAGAACCTATAACGCCATCGGGGTCTTCTGAAACATTGCCTGAAATTAAACCCGGACGTTCATCAATAAACGTATTATCTGAATCCCTTTCTGCTGGGTTTAAAGTGATAGGAATCTGATTATCATTAGTATCTGTATTTGCAGTGGTGTCTGCATCATCACTGCTGTCTTCATCACTCACCGATACATAAGTGGCTAAATCGGTTTGCCTAATAGCGTACTCACCTGGTGATAAATCACTAAAGACAAAACGACCATTTGCCAAAGTTTGTACTGTAAGCTGCTGGATACCCGCACTGCTAGCGTCCGAATCGAATACGGAACCATCAGAATTAAGTAATGTAACGGTTACATTTTCAAGTGCAACTAAAGCGGCATTGCCCGCTCCATCAATATCTTCAAATACATTTCCAGTAATAGAAGCACGCTGTTCATCGACAAAAATATTATCCGCATCACTCTCGCCAACACTTACTGTGACTGGTATTTGATTATCATTGTTATTAATATTAGCTGTTGTGTCGCCATCATCACTGTTATCACCATCACTTACCGATGTATAGTTTTTAACGGTGTACGTTGCACCTGTTTCACTATTGAAAGATATAACAATGAGGTCTGTTTCCTCTACAATATATTCTCCAGGGGAGATGCCTGCAAAGGTAAAATTACCATTAGAATCTGTGGAACTTATATAGACTTGTAAACCCGGTGAATTTGGATCTCTATCATATTTAGAGCCATCTGCATTAAGCAGTGTGAGAATAGTGTCTTCAATCGGTACTAATGGTGCAGAACCATTTCCATCTACATCTTCAAAAACAGTACCTGAGATTGAACCCGCACGTTCATCAATAAAGTTATTATCTGCATCCACTTCTGTTGGTAAAAGGGTCACTGGAATTTGATTATTATTGGTATTTAGATTAGCAGTGGTATCCGCATCATCACTACTGTCTACATCTGAAATCGAACGATAAGTTGCAAGGTCAGTTTGCTGAAGAATGTATTCACCGGGTGATACAGCTGTGATTACATAATCACCGTTAGCGTCTGTGTTAGTCGTTAAAGCTTGGATGCCTACCGTTGTTAAATCACTATCATAAATAGAGCCATCTACATTTAACAGCGTCAATGTTACCGCAGGAATTGCAACTAATGGTGCATTAGCAATGCCATCTATATCTTCTGATACATTGCCTGTTATGGCGCCTGCTCGCTCATCTATAAAGTTATTATTGGCATCCACTTCGCCTGCCGTTAAGGTAACAGGAATAGCATTATTATTGCTATCTGTGTTTACTGTTAAATCTGCATCATCACTGCTGTCAAAGTCACTTACTGAACGGAATGTCGCTAAGTCTGTTTGCTGAATTATATATTCAGCAAGTGGTAAGTTTTCGAGTAGATAATTACCACTAGCATCCGTTAAAACAGTATAGGTTTGTATTCCTGCGGTGGTAGAGTCACGGTCAAATAATGTACCATCAGAATTATATAAGGTTAAAGTGACTTCAAACAAAGGTACTAATGCAGCATTACCACTGCCATCAATATCTTCTGATACATTCCCTGAAATAGAACCTAACTTTTGATTAACAAAATTAACAACTGCTTGACGATTTGCAGGGGTCGGTGCTAATCCAGTGCCACTATCAGATAGTGTCGTATTAAGTATATAGCCAACTTGTGCAGTTTCACTAACAGTATAAGAACAGGCATTTCCCGTTGTACTACTGAACAAAAAGAGATTCGCAAAACTGGCACTGCTATCACCACCGTTTGCTGTTGTTGCTGGGTTTGATATAGCAGATGGAACAACACAACCAGCAACATCACTAGAGAGTGTAAATTGCCAAGCATTTGCAGAGTCTCCACCAACGACATCTTTATTGACTAGTACATTAGCAAATTGTGTATAAGAGAAATCAACATCACGCTTATCATCACTTGCCGTTAAAACAAAACTACCTGAGCTATTTTGGCTAAGCGAAGATGCTGGTGCTTCAGCTGCAAAAACTGTTTCGAGTACCACGTCACCATTAATTGTTTCTACTGTTGCTATCGCATCTGCTGTTGCAAATCGATCAACACTAATTACAGAGGCTTGAGCTGCTGCTGCCGCTGGAGAACTAAAATAATAAGCCCCATCATCTAAATCATAAACAGGTGTATAACCTACAGGTGGTGTAACCGTAACGGTGTATCCATCGACGTTGCTTGGGCGAAGTAAGCCATTGCTTCTATCAAATAAATAGTTACCACTAGCATTTGTTGTGGTCGTAATATTGACCGCAAGATTGTTTATATCATTACCCGTTAATGTCACCGTTACATTATCAATACCGGGTTCTACCGCATCTTCCACACCATCAGCATTATAATCGTGCCAAATCCTATCGCCCACGGTTGGCTCAAAAACGATACTTTTTACGGTATTACCTACCAATAGATCAAGGTCACTTCCACTATCATTTACACTGTGATTATTTGCATAAACATCTGTTTCATTATTACCATTTGTGCCTATTTTAATTTCTGCACTATAGGTCGAGTTTGCATCTAGCTGGGTTACTTGATCAATTAAAATGGCAGTACTTTCTGAAATACTCGCTGGACAACCAGCCGTTCCAATATCTGGAGTCGTAGCATCTGTTCCTGTATCACACCAAATTCCTAATGCTGAAAGTGCATTAGTTGCCACAAAGGGATCTTGATTAATGCTGGCAGGATCTGCCGAGCTGTAATAAATTGTTGGATTATCTGCGAGTAAATCACCTGTAGGTGTCACAGATATCAAAGAAAGCGTTCCACTAAATGCAGAGCCTCTGCTATCACCATTCCAAGGCAAAATATCTATCACGCGTATTCCTGAAGTAGCACCACCTATGGGAGCCCAGTTAATACGGTGAGTAAAATCTGCGGTTGGATAAATAATAGGATCAAGTACTTCTTTAAAAATTGAAAACCCTGGCGGTGCAGACATGGTGTGCACTGTACTATCAGCCTTTACTGGACTCGTTGAAAAACTTGTCACACATGCTTCATATCCCAATGCAGGATTTGCGGGAAATGTCCCTAAATCAAAAGTACAATCGGGTTCATCAGGTGAATCTAAACCACCATCCGAAACTGTCGTCCAGTTAACAAATTGGGTGCCAGATAATGTGTTTGTATTTACTCGTGCGGTAAATTCAATTGCAGGTAAGTTACCATTTGAACCTCCAATTGCAGAAGTCGCAGGAATCTGATTTTGTAATACCCATGTAAGTTTTGTTAAACCAACTGCTGGCGTATCAATCTCTACCGTTGGCGCGGGTCCATTTGAGGTCGCCAGATAGCTTAACCCAGCAGGTAAAATATCCGTAATCGTCACATCAGCAGGAGAACCTAAATCAGGTGTGGTGTAGTTTGGAGCAATTTTATAATTAATGGTTTGACCTGGAGCCACTTGTAAACCAGAAATAGGTAATGCTGTTTTCTTGATCCGTAAATTACGAACCGATTGCACTTGAATAACATCAACACGAAATCTTGTGGTACTAACCACTGCATTGGTATCAGGGTCGTAATAAATACCCGAAACATAGTTCGGTACATGTGAACCGCTGGGTATAGGCGCACCCGCATTATAAACTAGGTCAGGTCCTGCAGGCTTTAAGTGGACGTCTCTGGTTGCGTATTTAAAAGTAGATCTAAGTTCAAACTGGATAAAACTAAAATAGCGTTCACCACCGAGTAAATCACCTGTATAACGTACCATGGTAATTTGATCGAGTGAATATCCTGCTGCAATTAAAGAGGCATGATCTGTAAAATAAGCTGTTGGTGCACCTGCTGTGTTTCCACTTGGGTCAGCATCTGGACATAAGCCATCTTCAAATAAGGTGCCACTGCCGCTATTGGTACTGCCTGAGAATTCATTACCCCCTAGGCTAGCGAGATTAGCATTAGGGTATTCACCCCAAGAATCTGTAATACTCCCTGCTCCATCACCGACTTGTACTCCCCATTCAACCACGGGTTTAGGCAATATACTTTGGTGAGTATACCTTGCTAAATCAGACCAAGCTGGCCCTGTAATTACTTTTTGTCGGGCATTATCAATTTTTTCACACTGATGATAATTTATTGGCTCAGAACCCGTGTTATAAGCATAAACACGGGTACGATATTGCTGACCTGGTGACACAAAATTAACCCGGTCATCACCAATAATACGTGGATCTTGTGCGGCTGCTGGAGCACCTCCTAAAGAGCCTTTTCCATAAATTTTATAGAAGCCACCCGCTATGGTTCGTCTAAATGCATTGGTTTTACAATGATTACTAAGTCCACCATTATCAGTAACATCTGTAAATGAATTAGGATCAATATTTACCTGTCCAGAAATTGATACTGGTGCAGTTTGCATAGTCACACAAGTATCCAAGGAGAATAAGCCACCAACAGCTGGTAATACACTACTAGGAATAAACTGGTTGACTGTTTTTGACATGACATACCATTCATTACTAGCCGTTGGATCAGTTCCTCCACCCGTTCGCAAACGAGTAGGAAAGTGCTCAAGTGAAGTATCTATTCCAGAAATTGTGGCAACAACATCATCGCCTGCCGCTGCTTGAGTACAGTTAACAACACCACCATTTCTAACAGATCCAATGCTTGATAAATCATTTGGAGCTCGATCATATGGCATATAAAAATTATTTAATGCACCGTTATTACAACCAGGGTTTAGGTTTTGTTGCTGGTTTCCTCGTGGACCATTCCAAGTCACTAGCATTGCAGCATCAAGTGAAGCTTGTGAAATAGGGTTAGCAGCACTGGGGCTCATGGCTACTTTATAATCAAAAGAAGCATTAGGGTCGAGCATTTCAGAGCCTTTGATCTCATGGGAAAACATGAAAACACCATAGGCTAAACTCAAACCATCTTCATTCGCTGGACCTGCTTGTCCATTAAAAGCATGTGCTTGTGATCCTGTTACTCCTTCTCGATGAGCAAGATTGTTACCCAGCATTAAGTCGTAACGTGGCGCTGCTGATACCACTTGATCTAAAACACCATCAACTGCTAAAGATCCCTGATTAGGGCCTGCGATGGTATCAAAAAATTGTGCATTAATAATCCCAGTTTGATCTGATGTAGCACTGGCAGTACCTTCACCAGTAGCTGGATCGGCAAAATCAATTTCCTGTCCATTCGGTGCTCTGCCCGAAACGATAGCAACAGGTTCTATCGACTGTGTAGTTGCATTCGGGAGGTTTCCAAGATCACAGCTTAGCGTTAAACCATCTGCTGAAATGATAGAATTAGCCCCAATACATTGAGGAGGAATTTCGCGCCACTTTGCAACAGGGTCACCAGCCGTCACGCCAGCATCTATATTTGGAAGAACAAAAGTTCCGATGACATTTGAGTCACCACCTGATGTTTTAAATATGGCTCGATAAGTAATTTCATCATGGGTGCGAACGATTTCATTATTCGCTGAAGCATCTTCGCCCGGCGCATCAAATGCTGCAAATGGACCTGTGCCATCATTAAGAGTAAACATTTCAATTGAAATAACCTGAGCTGCAACTGACTGTGACAGCAGTATAGTTACAAATAATGAAATGATGATTTGTATAGGTATTACTACAGATACTTTAATAGGCTTAAAGCGATCTATTATTTTGAAAAATCTCATCGCTACCCCCCCAGACAACAAATGAATAATTATTTTTATTTTGATCTGATCCCCTAGAAAACAGATTTATAACAAACCATTATAACTAATATACTCTGAATCATGCCTGAACCATTAATACAGTGAGGTTTTGGTTTGTTATTGATACTAGATTGTTGATATTAGAACGCTTTGAAATACGATGTATTCTTGAGAAATTTACACCATGTGTATTGCTTAAATTGGAGTAAATGTTTTAGATAGGAGAGGATATTTCGTTAGGTTTTTCAGAGAGCTTAGGCTATTTACTTCAATCAAGAGTATGGCACCCCCGCCTTTATTTCAAGATTGAGTTAAGGAGGCTCTGATCAAGTCCAATTTTTTCTGCGCTTAATTCTAATCGGCTAAATCAGAGAGTTCTTAAAGCGTTCTACTCAAAGAGTAATTTGCAAGCCCAGCAAGCGCCGTTTTGTATTCACTATCTTGTAGGACTTCTAAGCAATCTATCGCAAGCTGTGTTTCTTTTTTAGCAACCGTTACGGTGTATTCTAGCGCTTGAGTGTTTTTGATAATTTCCATGATCTCGTCAATATATTCAAGACCACCCTGTTCGATCGCTTTTCGAATTAGTGCCGAATCTTTTTCATTGTTGTTTTTCTCGCTTACGGATAAGGCACGGATTAAAGGTAAAGTAGGTTTACCTTCAGCTAAGTCATCTCCAACATTCTTACCCATTTCTTCGCTATCAGCACTGTAGTCAAGAATATCATCAACCAGTTGAAATGCAGTGCCAAGATGGATGCCAAACTCGGCAATTTTCTTTTCATTTTCAATTGAAAAGCCAGCAAGAACAGCGCTTAACTGACAGGCAGCTTCAAACAACTTAGAGGTTTTAGAATAAATAACCTCAAGATAGCGCGCTTCATCGGTATCAGCATCATTAACATTGAGTAGTTGTAATACCTCACCTTCTGCAATTGTGTTGGTTGTAGTTGCCATGATTTGCATAATACGCATTTCATCAACATCAACCATCATCTCAAAGGCACGAGAATATAAAAAATCCCCGACTAAAACAGCCGCCTGATTCCCCCAAACATTATTTGCCGTGTCTTTGCCTCGGCGCATATCAGATTCATCAACAACATCATCATGCAATAAAGTTGCGGTGTGGATAAATTCAACGATAGCTGCAACATTTATATGCTTTTCGCCTTGATAGCCACAGGCATGAGCCATCAATAAGGTGAGTACGGGTCTGAGGCGCTTACCACCACTATTAATAATGTACTGACTAAGCTGGTTTACTAATACAACGTCTGACTGAAGGCTGTGCTGAATCAATGAATCAACAGCTTGCATGTCAGGTTTAACCAAATTTTGTATTGCTTTATAATCCACTGAATTCGTTTATATTAATAATTGAACAGCGAATGCTAGGTAGATGTGGCTTCAGTGTCAAGGACGTATGCTGTATTATTTTCGTGCAGATATAAATAGATAGATTTAGATCAACTAATCGTTTGACTCATATGCCATTAACTTGTAGAATTTCGCGGCTTAGAGGAAGGGCTTAGGATATTTGTTTTATCCTAGCTATTAAACAAGATTTTGAGGTTTTAAAAATGGCACATAAAAAAGCAGCGGGTAGTACACGTAACGGTCGCGATTCAAATTCAAATCGTCTTGGTGTTAAACGCTTTGGTGGACAGGTAGTATTAGCGGGTAATATCCTAGTACGTCAACGTGGAACAAAGTTTCACCCTGGTACAAACGTAGGTTGTGGTAAAGACCACACTTTATTTGCAAAAGCTGACGGTGTTGTTGTTTTTGAAGTTAAAGGTCCGAAGAATCGTAAATACATAAGTATTCAAGCGGCATAAGCGAACAACTTATTTTTTAAAAAAGCCCCGCTTGTCGGGGCTTTTTTATTGTCATCTGATAAAATCTAATCATGAAATTTGTAGACGAAGTAATTATCTCAGTAAAAGCCGGCGACGGAGGCAATGGTTGTGTCAGCTTTCGGCGTGAAAAATATGTTGAATTCGGTGGACCTGATGGCGGCGATGGTGGTGATGGTGGCAGTGTCTACCTTCAAGCTAATAAAGGTTTAAACACACTGGCAGATTTTCGTCACGTGCGATACTACGAAGGTGGTCGCGGTGAAAATGGTGGCAGTCGAAACATGACAGGCGCGAAAGGCGAAGACAAAATCGTACAGGTTCCTATTGGCACTATGATTTATGTTGAAGAAACCGATGAGATGATTGGTGATCTAACTAAAGACGAAGAATTAATCAAAGTCGTCCAAGGTGGTTATCACGGTCTTGGAAACTTGCGTTATAAAAGCTCAGTTAACCGTGCACCACGACAGTCAAAACCTGGCTCAGAAGGTGAAACGCGTTCTTTAAGATTAGAAATGAAAGTGTTGGCTGATGTTGGCCTATTGGGATTACCCAATGCAGGTAAATCGACCCTTATTACTGCTGTTTCATCTGCCCATCCCAAAGTTGCTAACTACCCATTTACAACATTATATCCAAACTTAGGTGTGGTGAAAGTAGACTCCTACCAAAGTTTTGTTATTGCCGATATTCCGGGTTTAATTGAAGGTGCCGCAGAAGGTGCTGGGCTTGGTATTCAGTTCTTAAAGCATTTATCGCGTACCAGTTTATTACTTCATTTGGTGGATGTTGCCCCGATGGATGAAACTGAAGACCCAGTACATTCGGTAAGAGTCATCGAAAAAGAAATACAAAACTTTAGTGAAGAACTAGGTCAACGAGAACGTTGGTTAATCCTTAATAAAATTGATCTAATCGCACCAGATAAACAACAAGCACATTGCGATAAAATAATAAAAGATCTCAATTGGAAGGGTAAAGTATTTAGAGTTTCAGCAGCAACGGGCTTGAATACAAAACGGCTGACCAAAGAAATTATGACAGCCATTGATGAGAAAACGTATTTAGAAGAGCAACAAAAATTACAGGAAGAGAAAAAGAAAACGTAACTGCTACAGGCTATTAGTCAAACAATGAGTCGAGATAAATACACCAAACAGGCAAAACGCTGGGTCATTAAAATTGGCAGTGCCTTGTTGACTAAAGATGGCGAAGGACTTGACTATGATGCTATTCAAGACTGGTCTCAACAAATTGCCAAACTGCGAGCGCAAGACATTGAAATAATATTAGTCTCATCAGGCGCTGTAGCTGAAGGCATGAGCCGTATGGGTTGGACTCAACGTCCAGAATCATTAGCAAAACTACAGGCGGCTGCAGCGATTGGCCAGACAGGTTTAATCGAAGCCTATGAAAACCAATTCAAAAAATACAATATTCAAGCGGCGCAAATTCTACTAACACACGATGATGTGAGTAATCGTAAACGCTATCTTAACGCTACAAATACATTGCGTACCTTACTTGAGTTAAAAGCACTTCCTATAATCAATGAAAACGACACAGTTGCTCTTGAAGAAATGCGCCTCGGTGATAACGATACACTTGCCGCTTTAGCTGCAAACCTAGTTGATGCAGATTTACTGGTGATACTCACCGATCAAGAGGGGCTTTATGATAAAGATCCAAGACATCACGGTGATGCAAAACTAATAAGCGAAGACTCTGCCAGCAATGCTGATTTAATGAAGCATGTTGGAAGTATTGCCACTGCATTAGGCAGCGGCGGCATGGGAACAAAGCTAAGCGCAGCACAACGAGCTGCTCGATCAGGTTGTGCCACAGTGATTGCATCGGGTTGTGAAGAAAATGTCTTGTTGAGAGTATCACAGGGTGAATCAATCGGCACATTACTAACCCCAGACAACACAACTATATCATCACGTAAACAATGGATCGCCAGCCAAGACACCGCAGGTGGATCAATATTTTTGGATGATGGTGCAACAGTTGCCATAGAGAAAAATGGAACCAGCATCCTGCCTGTGGGAGTGATTAAAGCTGAGGGAAAATTCAAACGTGGTGATATAGTTGACTGTAAAAATAGTCAGGGTGACATCATTGCACGTGGAATTATTAACTATTCAAATACAGAAGTGACTAAACTCTGTAAACAATCCAGCGATAAGATCAATCAAATCCTTGGCTACTTTGGTGAAGCAGAAATGATTCACCGCGATAACTTGGTCATATTATAAGTGTAATGGCATCCCCCCCTTTTTTTAACAATTGATGTTAGCATTACAGTGTTTATTTCTGCTCTAGAGATGCCTATAACTAAAAATGCCATGAATCAAGTTACCAATTACATCATCAATCAAATACCTGAATTATCAGGTGCTAATCTCGATCAACTTAATATCCAGCGTCTTGGTGGTTTGACCAATCTTGTCTATCGTGTTGAGGCGAATAATAAGGATTATATACTGCGACTTCCCGGTGAAGGTACAGGCGCATATATTGATCGTGCAGTAGAAGCGCATAATGCAAAGCAGGCTGCAAACGCTGGTGTATCAGCCGAGGTCTATTTCTTTAATATAGAAAGCGGATTAATGCTCGCAGATTTTCTCTCTGGTGAAACAATGACTCCAGAGAATTTCAAAAATCGAATAGGCTCAGCTGCCCGTGCGGGAATTGTAATGAAAAAACTACACACCAGTGGCAAGAGATTTCAATTTCATTTTGAGCTCTTTAATATGATTGATGAATACCTCAAAACAGTTGCTAAATTAAATGCCGAATTACCCGATGGTTATTATGAAGTCTTAAAGCAAGCCGAACCAGTACGCAAAGCACTCCAACAAAACCCAGTGCAACTTGCACCCTGTCACTGCGACCCATTAGCTGAGAATTTCCTCGATGATGGTGAACGTATGTGGATGGTTGATTGGGAATATTCGGGCATGAATGATCCAATGTGGGATTTAGGTGATCTATCTGAAGAAGCAGGTTTTAATGAAGCACAAGATGCTGAAATGCTAAATGCCTATTGCGATGGAAACGTTACTGCCAACCATCAAGGTAGAATGATCATCTACAAAGCCATGTCAGATTTATTATGGACATTGTGGGGATTGATTCAACATGCTAATAATAATCCCGTAGATGATTTTTGGGCTTACGCACTATCTAAGTTTGAACGTTGTAAGTTACTTATGGGGCAGGATGAATTTAGTCGACATATTGCTGCGCTAAAGTAATAGAACAGTGTATTTTGATAGGCGCGAATGACTTGTGTTGATATGGCTTTGAATAGTATTTCCATAATAAATTATTGTTTATTAATAGCGAAGTCCAACTCTACCTATCAAATTCTGAACTTCCTGCCAATTTGAATTTTGATGAAAAATTATATAATAAGTATCCTGACCCATTTCAATAAATCCCATAACGACATCATCTTTTAAAAGAGCTTTTTGGTAAGCTTTAATCGTCCTCATAGATAAAAGTCTATTTTTCGGAAAGTTATTAATATCTGGCATGTTTATATTTTTAATATCATCACCTAATGCAGTCTCAATGCAAGAAACTAATTCAGTAACGCCATCTTTCCAATCCAATGTATAAACCATCTGTGCAGGAAAATCCATCGGAGCATCCATCACCCGATAAAGAATATTAGAAAAATAAACCTCATCTTCCATCTCAGATTCAACTTCATTTGGGTTTTCAGGATTCTGTGCATTGTCGATAGCGTTAATATGTTTTTTCAAATCATTTTTATCACTATTATGAATCAACAGATCAACAAGCCTTGTGTAATGGTCTTTTATAGTTTCCAAAGTTTCATAGCCTTCTTCTAGCTCAACTTCAGCAGGCTGTTTAGAAAAGGCTTCCTTAAGTTCATCACGTTTAAGATACGCAACAAAAAGGATTACAAGGATTAATGAAACTATTTCGAAAGTCGTTTTTGGCATTATTAAATTCCAGCTGGTATCAATTATGTAAAAAAGGGGGGGGTGCCATTACACTTAATCATCGCATAATAAATTACCTTCCACCTAGCGACTCAAAACCACAAACGCCTGCTCAACACGATTCCCATCTTCATCTACCAAGGTTAGTTTATGCTTGCCTTCGGCGACTTGAATTGCTTGTTGATGAAACGTTTGGGTTGTACCTAAGAAGGTATTATCTAAATGCCAGAACAACTTTGCTTGTGCATTTCCGTGAATGGCTTTGAAGATTGTTTTGCCTTGCTTACCTGCTAACTCACGGGGAATGTAGATTTGTGTATTTCTTTGCGGGTAAATTAGGGAGATCGGCGAGCTTGTGTTTTGATTGCCTTTTGTTTCGGTGATTTGGCTTTGTTGGCAGTCTTTTCGCCATTCTGGCAATGCTTTGTAATTGGCGTGATTTTGTTGAAAATAATAGGCTTGGTCAGGGGGTAGGGTGAACCAGTTTTTGTGTTGCATTTGGTTAACTGATTCGCAACTGCTGTGCACTCGTAGTTGATTATTTTTATCCAAGTGAACGATTTGATTAGTGCTAGAAATACGATCAAAGTGACTGTTTTGTGGAATTTGATAGTCTTTTGTTTCACAGAAACCATTGGCTAGAAAGCCATCATTTTCACAGATTGAAACGGTTTTCATTTGCTCCACAGGTTTTCTAAACCAGTTGCCATTTAAAGGTAAACGGTTGAAGGTATCAAATAGAATCGGTGCGGCTATTTTCACACCTGTCATACCTTGCCTGCCTTCTCCTGCTGCATTTCCAACCCAAACGCCAACGGTGTATTGTGGTGTTGTTCCGATTGCCCATGCATCGCGGTGTCCAAAACTGGTACCTGTTTTCCATGCAATTTTATGGCTACTTTGAAAGCGTTTCCAATAGGCTTCTGTACCTGGCCTGCCAACTTCTAATAATGCTTGTAGAGTCATCCATGCACTCGCGGGGCTGATTTCATTGCGTTTATTGGTTTGAGTTTCACCTTGTTTGAGTGCAGTAATTTGGAAATAATTCTTGGCTATAGTCTCAGAATCCTGTTGTGCGCGTCTGGATAAATTGGCATACATCGAGGTTAATTCCCACAGTGTGCCTTCGGCTCCACCGAGTATTAACGGCAAGCCATAATCACGCGAGCGACGGTGTAATGTCGTCATTCCCATATTGCGAAGGCTGGCTAAAAATCGTTCTACCCCATGCATACTTAGCATATTTACTGCGGGAATATTTAAGGAACTTGCCAATGCTTGTTTGGCACGAACAGCACCACGAAATTTGCGATCAAAGTTTTTTGGGCGATAGCCTGTGTAGCGTATCGGCACATCCGCAACCAGTGTTTCAGGCAGTATCTCACCCTGCTCAATCATGCGCGCAAATAGGAATGGTTTTAATGTACTGCCTGTGCTTCTTGGTCGTTGGATTAAATCTATTGCCTGTCCGTATTTTGCTTTTTGATTATCTGCTGGAGGTGCATTTCCAATATACGTTTTGACTTCAAATGTTTGGTTATCAACGACCAAAATCGCAAGGTTGTGAATGTCTTTTAATGCTAACGATTCGGCATAATGTTTTGCCAGTTGTTTAATTCGTGATTGCAAAACATAGTCAATAGTCGTTTCAAAGCGTTGTTGTTTTTTAGTGGTTTTTTTAGCACTAAGCGTGTCTAGTAAATGGGATGCAAGGCGCGGTAATAGTTTGGGTTTTAGAGGTAATTCTTCAGCGACGGCTAATTGATAATCCAGCTGAGCGATTATCTTTTTCTCAAAGAGTTTCTTTAATAAGCGATCACGTTTAGTTTTGAGTTGATCGCGTTTTCTACCAGGATGAATCAACGCAGGACTATTCGGCAATACCGCTAACATAGCGCTTTCTGCCCATGAAAGATGATCTGGTGCGCGCCCAAAATAACGCCATGATGCGGCTTCTAAACCCACCACATTACCACCATAAGGTGCATAGCTTGCATACAGGGCTAGGATTTCATCTTTGCTATAACGTGTTTCTAAGCGTAAAGCCTTAAACGCTTCTGTAGCCTTTTGCCAAAGAGTACGCTCAGGGTTTTGTGAGGCGAGTCGAATCACTTGCATCGAAAGAGTGCTGCCACCACTAACCACACGACCCGCTTTGATATTTAATTTCAATGCTCTGGCAATGGCTAAAGGATCTATTCCAAAATGCTGATAAAAACGTTTATCTTCAAAAGTGATAATGCTCTTTTTGAATTTCTCTGGAATCTGTTTCAGTGGCGGAAATCGCCACTGCTCATCGGCAGAAATATGCGCGCCTAAAAGCTTACCCTGCTTACTCAGTAATACACTAGAAACGGGGGCTTTGAAGAGTGGCTCTGGTAAGCAGTTGTAAAAAGTGACGAGCACCAATAATAGGAAGCTGAATATAAATATCAGTTTTAATGATCGGCAATTATGTAAAAAAGGGGGGGGTGCCATATTAATTTCTGCTAGCTAGCGCAACCATTAATGTATTTAAAACTCTGATTAAGTTGGTACTCAAGCCTCTATTCCTCGTTACTTTTTATTCCAGTATCGCTAACAATATCAATCCATTTACCTTTTTGGCGTGCCTTCAAGTTACCATCGTACATTGCCTCTACATTAATTGCAGGCAGATAATAACGCCCTTTAAATGAGGCATTCGCCATTAGCTTGTAAGTCTTGGTATTTTCATTCCTTTTTCTGTAGTACTTGTGATTTCCTTCTAGTGAGAAATAATAATGAATTCGATCATCCCTAATATCACGATGATCAAACTTGTTATTGTCAATATTATCTTCTGAAATCACTGGCGCATCAGTAGTTTGAGTTAATATTTCCATTCCTGCCGCAACAGGGATAGTGAGTGCAATATTATCCGCAGAGAATTCAGTATCATTAGTGACCGTCACTAAGATACGAATATCACTACCTTGTTGTAACTGTTGCGATTCGATTTTAATCCACTTTTTACTGTCTTCTTTATCACGAACTTCATACTCGACATTCATAATTAAGCCTTTTTCAATCGACTTTTCCGAGCCTGCATTAGGTACACCTGTATTTACCAGCGTTGCAAAAAGCTTAATGCCGCTACTGTTATTTACTTTAAAATCAGCATCTGCGTCTTTAAGTGAAACACTCGTGATGGACTTTTCACTGCTGATTTTTTGTGGCTTGTTACTCTCAGTTACAGTTGCGCTAAAGCTTCCAGTATCACCACCAAGATAGTGCGAGACACCCATCAATGCCCAAGCAATACCCTGTGTACTTTGATATCGTTTACCTTGCATCTGATTAGAAATTTGCTCTAGCAATGCATTCGCATCTTGTTTTTTATCCAACGTTACGAGGCTTTCCAGTTGTAAACCAAGGTCGCCTAAAGTGGAGCTATAGGTGTCATCGCTGCGCTCTACTTTTTCAACATTAATTAATAAGCCTTGAATGACTTCTTTGGCTGCTTCTGGTTGTGATGCTTTTTTATAAGCGGAAGCTAATAACCAACGCGCCTTATCATTTAACTTCCCATGAATACTTTTACCTAGCTCACGAAAACGGTTCATTGCACCCAGTTGTGGTTTGCCAGCGACAGCCAAAACGTATAGGCGATAGGCTTGAGTATGTGAATATTGTGAACTTGCAACCACATGATTTTGTGCTAAATCGATTTGGAAGTTGAGCCAATTAGTCAGCATATTGGGTGGAACATCATAGCCTTTATTTTTTGCCTCTAATAAGAAATGCCCTGCATAAAGACTTGCCCAATCTGAACTATAACCTTCTCCTGGCCAATAACTAAAGTCACCAGAACCTTTAGTGAAACGCTTTAATTTTTTAATTGCCGATTCAACAAAAGACTCTATATCTTGTTTTCTATCATCACTTAAATCCATTACATTGGATAAATAAAGCTGAGGAAAAACAGAGGAAGTCGTTTGCTCTAAGCAACCATGTGGATAACGAATCAAATAGCCTAAACGATCTTCTAAATTAAGCGACGGTACGGAAGATAATTCCAACACAGCTTCATTAGTGCCATCCAATCCAAAGGCATTCGCTTTCGCCTGCCAGTTTTCACCCGGTTCTATTATGGTTGAAATAAGGCGGCTGGTAGCTTCATTGGCACGGCGAATATTAAGGTGAATATCTGATTCTGATTTGTTCTCAGGGTTGTCCATATCAACAGCACTGAAATGCAGATGTGTCTTGCCTTCTTTTCTCGCTGTTTTAATTTTGATAAAGGCAACTTTCTCGCCCATTTTATCAAAGTTAAGTTGGGTACTTTTATCTTCATCATCAACAATACTTACCATATCATCGGTAGTAACCGTGATTTTTACATTTTTAATATCCTTATTCATGGCAAAGATTGTCAATGGCACAGCCACTTCTTCATCAGGACCAAGAACACGCGGAAGACTAGCTTGGAGCATTAGTGGTTGGCGAATAAATACGGACTCTTGCGCCTTACCGTAAGCACCTTTATCACCCGCAACTAACATAACGCGCACGGCACCAAGATAAGGGGGAAGCTCAATCTCATGCTTTTTAGTTTCGCCCGCAGCTAGCTTGAAAGGACCCAGAAATTCAACAACAGGAGGGAAGCGACGTTTCTTACTATCTTCATTATCAGCCGTCGCATCATCGCCACCACCAAGTGCCAACATGCGCTCTAACTTTCCACCGTAGGCACCTACAACATTATCAAACATATCCCATGTTTTAATTCCAAGCGCTTCCTTGCTGTAAAAATAACGATGTAAATTCGGTGTTTTAAATGCAGTTAATCCCAGCAAACCCTCATCAACTACCGCGAGGGTATAGTTCATGTCTTTGCCTGTAGTTTCACTAACGCTGATGGTTTGTTTAGATTCTGGTTTCCATTCCTCATCAACGACAATTTTTGGTTTTAGATAGGTTTCAGGGTCAGCTACTTCCAATGGAATGATGCCGTATAAACGAATTGGGCGATCATTCTTTTTGTCTTGATGTGGTTGTAATAACGAAACATGCACGTAAGCATTTGGTGCCATTTCAGCACTGATTGGAATTTCTACTTTAACTTTACCCTGCTCATCTTTAGCAGTATCGTCCAGTTTTATCCATTCTTGACGAAGAATTTTACTGCCAGTTTCAATGGTCAATAAAGCGCGCCCTTGGGTTGCTGATGGGATTTCTACCACTGCTGTTTCACCGACGCTATAGGCTTCTTTATCAGAGAATAAATTCAAGCGGCTGGCGGCGCTGCTACCTGCTTTTTGAGCACGACCTGCCCAATAAGGCCAGTCTAAATAAACGGTTTTACCTGCACAATGCTTGCCCTCTAAATCACAGACACGAATCAGGTGGCGACCCCAGTCTTCTTTAGGCACCATAAAATTATATTCAGCTTTACCATCAACAGTGCTAACAATAACGTTATCGAGTAAGTCAGTATGTTTGCCATCTGCATATTCAGCTAATGATTTTTTGTCACGATTCCACCACCAGTGCCAACGAATTTTATAAAGACTAATGCGTACTTTTTCGAGTGAAATATTTTCACCTTTGGCATTCACACTGGAGATATTTAATGTCTGTTTTCTATCGGTATACAACAGAGGATAGGAAGATTCACTCTTAGGTAATTTGAGACCAACAAAGTTTTCAAAGGGATAGTAATCCATGCTCGTTCGACTGATACTAAAGGCTCCACCCTTTTCAAATACACGAGTGGTAAAACGAGCATTTAAGACACCGGGTGCTTTACTTTCAGGCTGTAGTTTTTTCTTGAATTTAAGATAACCATCTTCGTCTAATCTACCTTCGAGCAGCATCGTGTCTTTACTTTTTAAATCACGCGCAGGATCATCAAATGTGTAGTCTGGATAGTTTTCAAATTTAGTTTTCGTTTTTGAAAATCGCACCGAAATATCTGCTTTTAAATTACTCGCTGTTGCACCATGTAACCATTGTGAAAAGAGTTTTCCTTTCGGTATTCCATCGCTGCTGTAAATGATTGCTTTGTCATTACTACCATGATCTATACCTGTTTCTTCACCGACTTTTTCATCAGGATTTTCAAATGTTAATTCAAGCTTTAAACGATTAGGTCGAACAGTTTCAATAGATAAAGATTTGCTGAAGGTGCTACCACCAAGATAAGCTTTTGCCATCCAGCTTCCTGTTTCAGACTCTTCATCAGTTTTGAATTTAAAGGCATAAAAACCGCCTACTGATGAAACACTAGTTTGTGTTTTAAAGACCTTGCCTCGAGGGTCTATAAGCTTCATCGTTACAGGATGTCCTTGTGGAATCTTCTCAAGCTTGTCTTCAAGTACAAAGGTTAAGAAAATATCATCACCCGGTCGCCAGACACCACGTTCACCATAAATAATGCCTTTAATGCCTTTCTTTACTTTTTGTCCACTTACATTAAAGTGACTAATGGGAAGTGCTGAATTGGCATTAAGTTTTAAATAAGCAGTGTCTTCGAATTTTTTAGCTACTAGCAAAAATGGCGTAAGTTTCTCAAGTTCTATCTCCGCAAAACCAGAGCCATTAGATGTTGCCTTCCCCATCTGTTGACCCTGATAGTTCATTACTTCAAGTTCTACACCTGTTAGTGGCTCAGCAGTTCTGATATCGGTGGAGATAATTCTTAACTTGCCATTAGCATCTAGTTTGGTGATTAAGCCAATATTACTGGCGATAAAGTTTTGACTGACTTTGAGTTTGCTATTGGTGTAATAGTTATTGAAATAAGTATTCTTACAGGGATTGTTTCTGTCTTTCCAGTTGTAGCGATAGCCGCTATTATTTTCATCATTAAGGCTATCTTCTTCAACGGCAATGTAAACACCATTGGCTTCCATATTTTTTAACAGGTCGATTTCTGGCTTTAAGGTTTCACCAGCAGCGCACCGATAGCTTGAATGCTGAGGCAAAATTCTTAAGCTTAGTTGTATCAAGCCACTATGGTATTTTTTCATTAAGTCCGTCACATCAAAACTATAGCGATTCCATTGGTTTGGATTAGCAGGATTCAATTGAATTGTTTTACGCCATAAATAACGCCCTGAGCGTGTTGAATTATTTATCCCAGCAAGATTATTTGTCTGTAAAAAGAACCCCATATTCTCTGGGTAAATTTCCAAAGCAGATACTTCGATCGCATGAATACCGACTGCTTCAAAAGGAATATCCAATACTGAATTTGGTGGGAGAATATTACCTTTATTGTTGGCAAATCTAACCTGCGGCTTAATGTCATCAAAGGTCAGTTCTTTCTCAATTTTCTTCGTTAGCACTTTACCCCGTTGCGATTTAATGCCTTGATGTATTCTTACTTTGTATTTTCCAGTGAGCGTATTTCTGGGGAAAATTTTAATCAGGTTTTTATCAATGCTGACATTGTATTTATTCTTAGCAAGTTCCACTAAACCTTTTAAATTTTGGGTGCTGTCTAACTCGTCGGAGAAGCGTATCTGCACATAAGGGTTGGTAGCATTTTCATAAACCACGCGCATGCTGGTCATTCTAAATAAGTCAATATTTGGTACAGCTATTTCCTTTTGACCTTTTGAATCAACGCCAATGGTTTTACCATCCCATGATATTTTTACATCACTATCAAATGTCTCGCGGGTAATATTACTGATGATAAAGTTGTGCGTTTTACTATTAGCATGTGACCATTCAACGGGGAGTGTTTTATTTTGTTGGGTGACCTTTAAGAGTTGCTTCACATCTTCATCTTTTACGATGTCAGATATAAGCAGACTACCTTTTAAAAGCATTTTATTTTCACTATCTGGAATAGTTGTTAAACCAGATGTTTGAATTTCAAACTCTAATGGAATAAGTTTAAGTGTAAATTGGAATGGTGCTGCGGTATCTTCTACTTTCTCTAAACCCTTAGGAAGAATACTTATTTTATAATCAATATCTGATGCTAAAGAGTTCTCAGTTTCCCACATGATTTCAGACTTACTGTGAACTAAAGGTGAGCCCTTGATCGTTGGTGTAATGTGTATGATCTTACTTGCATCTTTACCAATCATGTCTTCACTAAAAACTTCCTGACTAAAAGTAATATTGATTGGAGTTGTTCGTGAAATAGGGCTTTGGGTATGCCATCCCCGTAGTTTTTCCCATTTAAAAGAGGTTCGATTTTTTCTCTTTTTTAATTCTATTTTTATTGATGGCTGTTCTTCGTTTAATGATTGTTTAGCATTACCATTTTTTTGGCTTACTTCTACCGCAGTCTTGCTAACGTCTGTATTTTTTTTATCATTTCCTCCACAGCCTGTAACTAGCATGAATAACAGAACAGATAAGAACGATAAGCTTTTTAATTTTAACGGTGTTGATAGCACAGGCTAATCCTTAAAGATAACTTTTTAATAGCTAAACTATAGCAGTTTCGAATCCATGAAAAGCAGTAAGTTTCGATCTTTTTATGTGAACTTTTTGTGCAGACAGATAATTTACAATCTTTAAAAAAAGGGGGGGGTGCCTCGACTCCGCTCAGTAGAACTGGCATATAGCAATAAAGTATTATCGGCACAAAAAAGCCCCAATAAATGGGGCAATTATTATTGTTATTTCCTTCGATTATTATAATTATATTTTTTTGTAGTTTTTTATTATGGTTGTAATGACATTTCCTTTTTCTGTATGGCGAATTTTTACGGGTATAAAATCTATCTCTTTAGCTAGCCAAAAAATGGTTTCTCGTTTGCTGCTTTGGTCACGTACAACTTTTACTTTTATTGCATTAAATTCACCTGCCGATGTTTTGATTTTTTGATAACCCAACTTTTCAAATTTGTAATGCTTAAGTTTGCCGCGTTCAACCACATTATAATTAAGGTCTGCCTTGTTTTTTGCTAAGTCTCTTGCAAGCACAAGTTCTAAAGATGCTCTATCTTGGGTGTTTGGTGAGATGGCTAACTTATAAGGCTTATTCTTATAACTACCCGTTACTTTTCCTGCTGTAAATGTTGCTTTATCAATACGTGACTTTTTTCTTCGTGACTGATTGAATAAGTAGCTTTGTGGTGTCATATTCTCACCAGAAAATAAACCATCTGTGTTTTCTGTGATTTTAATACCCGTTAATATCGCAGCTAAACCAGTCGCCTTTGTGTATTTATGATAGTGATATTGGTTGCCGTTGTATTTTAGAGTGGCGTGTAAGTTCCCTAAAGATAGACTGCCTTTTGATACAGCGTAATTTGCTTGAAAAGCTTTTGGCAAAGCCATTGATTGCTGAGCAAACAGCATAAGCAAAGCAGTAAGCAAAAGTTTTAAAAACATACTTGGCGAGTTACTTTTTATCATAGGGTTTGTTTTGGTTTGCATTATTTATGTGACAGGCTGACTTTTTAAAAGTTCAGATTGAGGGATGGATAATTATTCGAACATAAAAAAAGCTGGGGTTTCCCAGCTTTTTTTACTCTCGTAGAAGGCAGATAGCTTAAAAAAGTGGCCCTGCTTTTTTCGCCACTTCTGCTTGAATCAAAGCTTGTTTACTGTGCATAACAACTTTATTAGCTATTTTAATAGCCTTTTGATTGTCACCTGCCTTTGCTGCTTTCTCAGCTTTTTCGATCATCTTTTTCATATCACGCCATTCAAAGCCAACTTTCTTGGCATCTTTTTGCGCGTCCTTTGCTGCTGAAATAGCCGTACTAACATCTGCATCACTAACACTTGCAGACTCTTCGCCTGTTTCGCCTGCATAGTCGGCAAGCCCAGGATTATCATTAACACCTACTAGCTTAGGACGGTTCATTTTTGGTAGAACCAATACATCATCCTTGCCTTTAGTATCAAGAATATAATCTCGCACTACATCCCACATCAAACGACCTTCAGGTGTACGATTAACCGTTGCCCAGCCTGCAAGCTTGTATGTTTTGTCAGGATCAATTGCATCACCATTATCGAGACGTGCATCGGTAATACGCTTATATAATTCTTTATTTGGACTGATTGTGTAATCTAAACCACCGACACGAACCATGTCACCACCAGATTGTAAGTAGGGATCTGGGTCAAATAAGTTATCTGCAATTTGCTCTAATGTCTCAAGCAAGTCTTTACCTTTAATCTCACTACCGTAAGTTTCAGCGTAAGTCATAGAACATTGTGTCATAACATCTTCCATGGTTATCCAGTCGCCTTTTAGGGTTGAAGTTCCCCAGCGAACACCTGCTGAAAATGATATATCTGCCTTATATTCATGACGTAGTGCATTACACAATAATTGATCCCATGTTCCCATGAAGTTACCACGACGATATAAAGTACGATCTGCAATGGCTAATTTTTCAGTAAGAATTTCATCGTAAGTCTTACCTAAACGAGACTTATTTACTTTGTATTTTGGGTTACGTGCTTCAACGATTTTTTCATCATATTTAGTGCTACGCATTTGTGAAAGGTAGCCTTCCATTTCCTTATCAGCAGGTAGCCAGTTGGTAATGATTGGTTTCATATTGTAGTGCATATTGACTTTGCCATCGCTAATATCGAAGTCCATTACACCCACAAATTTACCGTTAGAACCAGCATTGGTCACTAAACAGGTATTTCCGCCTTTGCTCTTTACTGCGA
This sequence comes from uncultured Cocleimonas sp., assembly GCA_964632635.1. Lineage (GTDB taxonomy): Bacteria > Pseudomonadota > Gammaproteobacteria > Thiotrichales > Thiotrichaceae > Cocleimonas. The sequence continues at coordinate 27,516 of CAZWEA010000016.1, forward strand.
TTGGCTTAGGCATACCGTCATGTGTATGACCACCAAATATGGCATCAATACCTGCTACATTTTCACCCATCTTAACGTCAACATCCATGCCGTTATGAGACAGCATAACGACTGCATCTGGTTTTTCTTCAGCACGAATTGTTTTAACCAATTGCGCTAAATCATCTTCACGTAGACCAAATGACCAGTCAGGGAAGAACTCAGGAGGATTTGCATTAGCCGTTCGTGGGAAGGCTTGACCTACAACCGCAATGCGCTTGCCGCCTACTTTTTTCATTACATAAGGTTGGAATGCATAACCTTCATCTTCATCAAAAAGACCAAGACCATTATTCTTTTCTACTAAATCAGCATATGTATCATCCATTAAAGAGTCTTCTTTAACACGCACATTTTGCCCGATGAAATCGCCTTTAAATAAAGCCACATTACTGAGAACTTCTGATTCGTTATAAGTAAATTCCCAGTGACCAATCATCACATCAACACCAAGAATATTTGATGCTTCAACCATGTCGACACCACGTGTCCACAATGAGGTGCCAGAGCCTTGCCACAAGTCACCACCGTCTAGTGTGATTGTATTGTCAACACCACCGGCTTCTTTACGGAGCATATCCAGTAATGTTTTCATATGAGAGTAGCCACCTGTTTTACCGTATTTCTTGGCAGCATTGAAGAAATCTAAATAAGTATAAGCGTAAGCTTCAGGGCCATCTAAAGGCAGTTCCATTTTCTCTAGTAGCTTCTTACCAACGATATGTGGTGGACGACCTTTTGCAGGACCTACACCTAAGTTAACATTAGGTTCGCGAAAATAAACAGGGAGTAACTGACCGTGTAAATCGGTGGTGTGTAGAATTCGTGCCTGACCTTTTTTTGGAATAGAGTAAAAATCTTTCGGCATCGCAGCTTGTTCAGTAGAACCAGCATACGCTTGTTGTAAAAATAAAGGCAAAGATCCTGCCCCTGCTGTTCCCATCGCTATAACTTTGAGAAAAGTTCGTTTATCCATTGTGGCCACTTTAATTACTCCCTTCGTGTAATGTAATAATGAAAATTATGATCGCAAGCACTATATTACAATTTACTTGATTGCTATATAAAGGATTTCCTTTATAGAAACTAGGGTTTTAAATAGCTAAAATAGACATTCTAAAAGTTTTCAAAGTTATGCTTTTAATGAATGTTTTATTACTAACAAAACGACTGCTTATAGTTTGGCTACTGCTACTACCCATTACCGTCTCTGCTGATATAGTAAAACCCACTTTAGTTGATATTAGCGTTGATCAAACAGGTAAAGTTGATATTGAAATACGAACCAGTATTGAAGCACTTTTGACTGGCATCAATAGCCAATATAAAAATACTAAGGATGCTCCAAAATCAGCAGAATATGATGTCTTGAGAAAGATGCAAAATACAGAGTTATCAAACATATTTGACAGCTTCGAAAAACAATTTTTATCTAAAATCAGTTTGCAAGATGAGTCTAATAATAGAATCAAACTTACTATAGATAAAGTGAAAATTCCTGAACCTGGATATATCAAAGCACCTCGAGCTAGCATCATCTTTTTGGTTGGAAAAATTGATATTAGTACACGTGCTTTAATCTGGTATTACCCTAAAGCCTTTAGTAATAATATTGTCAAACTAAAGCAGGTTGATAAAGTTACTGAAAAATATCATTGGTCATCTCCGCAGTTACTTCGAAATGATCAGGCAAGTGAACCGTTATCGTTAACAGAAGTGATCACAAAACAAAAAACCTATGCCGTAATTATCGACTATATCGTATGGGGTTTTGAACATATTATTCCGAAAGGTTTTGACCATATTTTATTTATATTAGGGCTGTATTTATTCTCTTTAGCTTTAAAGCCACTGCTTTGGCAAGTCACTATGTTCACCGTTGCACATACCATTACTTTGGGACTTGCAATGAATGGGGTAATCAGTTTACCCGCATATATAGTCGAGCCACTGATTGCTCTTTCAATTGCCTATATTGGCATTGAGAATATTTTTGCCAAACATTTGCGAAGCAGTCGCTTAGTTTTAGTATTTATCTTTGGCTTATTACATGGGCTTGGTTTTGCCAGTATGCTTTCTGAAATCGGTCTACCTGATAATGCCTTTGCCACAGCATTAATAAGTTTTAATGTCGGTGTAGAACTTGGTCAGCTAAGTATCATTGTTGCAGCCTATTTACTTGTCACTAAATGGTTAATAAGGTGGCGTGGTCTAGCATGGTACCAAAAATTTATTGTAGTACCTATTTCCGTGATTATCTCATGTATAGCCATTTATTGGTTTTTTGAGCGTCTGGATTTTTCTGCCTTTTGAGCAACATTGGCATCAAGCAATAATGGCAAAATAATAGGGATAATTTCAGCCCCAGTAGCTTGAATGCTTTTAAACACATCATTCATCATGTTTAGCCATGCAGATGGTATAGTGCTTTGCGTATCTGCCCAGCGCACATCATCTTCGCAGGAAGCATGGCTAGTATTACTGTAAAACATGACGTATTCATCTGAATGCTTCAAAGCTTTGGATAGCCTAGACTCAAAATCAACAGGGTTGCAAGCTCCAGTTAAATCATATTCTGCATGGTTGTTATCCTTTAAACCAACATCACTAACCATAAAGCCGATGTCTACATCTTCACTCCATGAGGCTCTATCCGTTACGGGTACCACCCAATGATAAGAGTCATCTAAATCCTGATTATATTGGTCACTAACAATATCGAACTTTCTCCATTGATAAGCATTTTCAAAGTGCTCCGTTGTTTGATAACGATAGAATTCACCCAAATCGTGTAATGATGCCGTGTCATTTAAGCCCTGTTTAAAACCTAGAAACATCGCCCCCTTATATTCATTCGTTCTGAATAAAGAATTAGGTTTTATAAAGTGATTACTAATGTTTGTATTATGATGTGCTGTGGCAGGACCATGTAGTACCAGTACATCAAGATCAGGAAATTCATCCTGCATCGCTTGCATAATCGTTTTAAACCGAGCTGCAACTTTATCCATATGTTGCTTAAAGCTATAGGCTTCATTTCGGTAGGAGCATTCGTTTGAGTCTTCAAGCCTTATGCCATCAACCGTACAATTATAATCTATCCAATTACCACGATTAGTTACACTCTCAGAAACTTCCCAGTCTTCATAATTCTCTGGATTAGCAAATACCTCAGCTCTTTTGGGAAATTTAAAATTCGACATGAAGTTAGCTTGAACATGCTGACCGCCTGCATAAACCTCGTCATCAAATACGATTCCTTTAAAGCCCAAATTTTTTGCTGCCTTAGCAACAACTGCAAAGTTACTTGTCGTTTTTTGCCATGCCGCGTCATCCCAGAAATCACCGGGGAAATCTAAATTTATTCGTAAGAAATTATCTGTTTTTGTTTTAAATAAATCCTTTAATCCACCCACTTCATTCCAAACACGCTCATAAGTTACATTATTACTATTAGGGTCAGCACTCATGACATAGCTAGTGAAGATATTACCAACCACAGCAACACCAGAAAATGGACGTTGTTCCAACTCTTCAACATGCTCAATTAAATAAGAGGGTAAGGAATAATACCAACCTAGATAACCATCCATAAAGATTAGACGTTTTTGTGCCAGTGCTGGTAAAGAAACAAATAAGGACATTATTAACACAACAACCATATACTTTATTTTATTCATTTTTATTCTCCCAATTTATTTTTTTACTGCTTAAGGTCTCAACATTATTATTTTAAATTCTGGTGTACAGTATTGTTTATTTTGCAACAACTACAAAATTAAGCAGATAAGTGGTTTGATACAAAAGTGTAGAATAGTTCCTGCTAGTTTTTAATAGTTATTATTCTATTTGTTTGAAATGGAAGAGGAAGCTGCAGTAGTTAGATGTAAATATGATATATGGCACCCC
>CAZWEA010000017.1:0-31314 GCA_964632635.1 uncultured Cocleimonas sp.
CGGAGATGTAGCGATGTACTTTTTGGCGCTTGTGGCGCCTTAAAAAGCAATCTTCCAAATAGAGCCGTGAGCCTCGAACGGGGTTATTACGTCGGCATCATTTGGACGAATCTGTGATTAATAAGGTGCTTAAACGTGCCTGTGGTTCGGCGGGAATTAGCAAGCAGATTAGCTCACACACATTACGTCATTCGTTTGCTACTCACTTATTGCAAAATGGTGTTGATATTCGCACCGTTCAATCACAACTTGGTCATGCAGATGTCAAAACAACTGAAATTTATACACATATTCTAAAGCAGGGTGCTGATGGGGTTAAAAGTCCTTTGAGTCAGATCATTGAGAAGAAATAATATGGCACCCCCGCCTTTTTTACATAATTGATGCGCTATGTTTGAGAGCAGAATTAATGTATATAAGCCTTTGCAAATCGTTTCCCTAGTTCTATTTGCCCTGCCGCATCATAATGTACATGGTCAAATATTTTGCCTAGCCCTTTAGTGGAAACTAGTTTTACATTCGTTAAGCTGTGTTGTACTTTTTGCTGTGCTTTTTGAACGGTTTTAGTCATTGAAAAAGCAGGATCTTCAGGATTAATCTCACCCATTATAAATAAGCTATGTGGAGAGTCTAATTTGTTTCTTACTCCTGTAATAAAGCGTTTTAGGCTTCCTTCATAGCGAGACGCATCATGACTGTTGCGTGCATCAGCTTCACCCTGCATCCAGAAAACCGCATCAATTTTAATGGTGTTTATATCCAATTTGTTACCTACTTTTACAAAGCCCCGTTGACGTAGCATGCTGTTAAACAAACCAGATCCTGGTAACCACTGCTGGATAGAGCTTCCCGTGGCAACGTGTTTTATAATGATATGAGTATCATTTGGAAAAGCACGTGAAATTTCATGAGCAAAACTCACTTCGGGGCCAAAATGTGAATACTGAGCTAGTTTTCTTTGGCGACCTTGATAATAAAATTCTACATTTTTAGGCTGTTTTTTATAGGCCGTAGGTAACTTATGTGTTTTGCCTTTGCCCATCATATTTGATTGACCAGCTAAAATATAAACACGAACCTTAGCGCTAGCAGGTAAGCTGAGGGCGAGTGGAGTGATAAATATAAACAGGGTGAGAAGGTATTTAAATTTGGCTGTCATAAAATTAATTGTTCGTTGTTATGTGTATAAAGTACTGCGTATGCTATGTTGACCTTGTATAAACTACAAGTTCAAATTTAATGCAAAATCTTGATCCTCATTCTATACCATTAGCATCCATTAATCTTATTGAAGCCAGTGCAGGTACGGGTAAATCGTGGACGGTAACACTGCTATATTTGCGTTTGATACTGGAAAAAGGCTTAACAGTAGATCAAATTTTAGTGGTGACATTTACCGAAGCTGCTACTAAAGAATTACGCAATGATATTCGCAATAGGTTGGTCGAAGCATCTGCTGCATTTGAGGCTAATGATTATAAAAAAGATGATGAATATCTGAAATTAATTCAAGTAAGCGATGATAAGCAACAGGCAATTAATCAACTCAATCGCGCCAAACTCAGCTTGGATGAAGCGGCAATATTTACCATTCATGGTTTTTGTAAGCGCGCCTTAAATGAAAATGCTTTTGATACAGGCTTAGCCTTTGAAAGCGAGTTGATGGATGATGATAGGGAGCTGATGCAAAAGCTTACGGATGATTTTTGGCGCCGTCGTTTTGAGAAAGCACCTAAAATATTACTACTTAAACTTAAAAACACAAAAATCACCCCTGATACTTTATTGAATGATATTTGGCAGCACGTTGGTAAGCCTTATTTAGTCAATAAGGGCCCATTAAAGATTGAGATCAGTAATGAAACCTGGCTAACATTGGATCAATTATTTACGGATGCGATGACCATGTGGGGTAAAGATGGTTGTGAAATAAATGCGTTGCTTACTTCTAATAAAAACCTAAACGGAAATAAATATAGAGTCAATACCGTTGAAAAAAACTGCTCGCAATTTAATCAAATAACATCGTTATCAGATATTACAAAAGACTTATTAAAAGATGATTTAAAACGCTTTAAAGCGTCATCTTTAGCTGAAGGAACAAAAGCAAAATGTGAAACACCTACACATCCATTTTTTGAATTATGGGAATCTTTTTCTGATTTATGGGAAGAGGTTGATGCTGTATCTAATGGCTTTATTTCACAAATAAAAATTGATTTGCTTGAATATTTACGAGAAGAGTCACCCAAAGAAAAACAACGCCTTGGCTTACTATCCTTTGATGATTTATTGCTGAAACTACAACAGTCAATCAAAGCACGCCCTGAGCTTGCAAGTGATTTGAGCCAGAAATATCCAGCTGCATTGATTGATGAGTTTCAAGATACTGACCCGATTCAGTATGATATTTTTAGCTCAATTTATAATGGCAATAACAATAGTGTCGTATTTTTGGTGGGTGATCCTAAACAGGCAATTTATAGCTTTCGTGGTGGTGATATTGATACTTACTTATTCGCCAAGTCTAATACTTCAGGCTCAAATCACCATACCTTGAATAAGAATTGGCGCTCACACCCTGACCTTATTGACGCGTTTAATCATCTTTATGAAAATCGAGATAATCCATTTCGAGATGAGGGTATTAAATACGTTGAGGTGGAAGCAGGTAATCTGGTCAACGAAGAATTATTAACACCTGATACTCGCAGCCCCTTACGTTTTTGGAAGGTAGCACAATCAGATGAGTTTAAGGGCGTCAAACAAGTTCGAAAAGCTATTGCAAAGGCCGTTGCAGGAGATATTGCTGAGCTCCTTAATGCCGCAAATCAAGGCACTGCTAAAATAGGGGATGAGGCAATTCAAGGGGGTGATATTGCCATTTTAATTCGCTCACATTCGCAAGGTGATTTAATAAAATCTGCATTAAATGATAAAGGCATTGCGAGTGTCCAAAGCAGTAAAAACAGCATCTTTGAAACACATGAAGCAAACGAACTAATCGTTCTGCTAACGGCGATTGTAGAGCCACAACGAGAAGATAATGTACGCCGTGCATTAGTCACCGAGTTGATCGGAAAGCATGCAGAAGATTTGTTGGCTTTTGAAAGTGATAGTAATGCTTGGGAAACGCAGTTATTAAATATGCAACGCTGGCACTATCAATGGAAGGAGCAGGGGTTTTTGCCGATGATGCGGGCATTGATGCGAAGTGAAAACCTTCATCAGCATCTTATATCATTTACGGATGGTGAGCGTCGTATTACCAATATTTTACATTTATCAGAACTGGTTCATCAACAGAGTCGCAAGCAATCTTTGAGCATGGAAGAAGTGTTGCGATGGCTGCGTCAAAAACAACAAAATAGTTCTCAAACTGAAGCTGAACTTCGTCTTGAAAGTGATGAGAAATTGGTAAAAATTGTCACTATTCATAAATCTAAAGGTTTGGAATACCCTATTGTTTACTGCCCCTTTGTTGGTATTACTGGAAAAGAGTTCTCTGATAAAATATTCAGCTTTCATCATGATAAAAAGAGTTACCTAGAAATTGGTTCGCCAGATGCTGATGAGCATAAAGAATTAAAAATTGCCGAAGAACGTGCTGAAGATGCGCGTTTATTATACGTTGGGCTGACACGTGCAAAATATCAATGTACAGTGGTTTGTGTGCCAGAGGCTATAAGTGGAACACGCGATAGAACGGCATTGGGGTGGCTATTGACTGACGGATTGTCTATTCAAGCTGGAACATCAAAGGCAGCGAAAGAAGACAAAGCACAGTATTATGCGAGTTACAACGACAGGATCAAATCACTTTCTGCAAAAAAAGGTATTAGTTTGCTAGATTTGCCAACTTTTAATGAAAGCTTGCACTATCAACCTGCCCAAATCGAACAACAGCTTATCGCAAGAAGCTTTCAAGCTAATTTAAAATCTCAAGCACAGGTCACCAGCTTTAGTAAGCTAAGTGCAGGGTCACATAATGAAGAGCCTGATTATGATGCCGCATCTAACTTAGATAAACATTTACCCGTCATCACAGAAAATGAATTTCCACGAGGGGCAACGGCAGGTAGTTGTTTGCATGAAATTTATGAAAACCTCGACTTTACTTTAAATTTAGATGAACAATCAGAGCTGATAACAACTACTTTAAATAAGTTTGGCTACGATCAAAATCACCAACAATCTGCCACCACGTTAATTGAAAACTCTTTAAATGCTGAATTGTTTGAGGGTTTTAGTTTAAATCAACTCACGAAAGATAAACGCCTTGATGAAATGGAATTTTATTTGCCACTAAAACAGTTACAAATTGAAAATCTGAGGCAGATTTTATTTAAGCACTTACCTAAGGATTGGCAGGTGGTGCGAGATGCTGTTAGCACCTTAAATTTTGATCAGGTGCAAGGGTATCTAAAAGGTTTTATTGATTTGATATTTGAGTATGATGGAAAGTATTTTGTGGTTGATTATAAATCCAATACACTCACCGATTATCATGCAGATAGTCTTTTGCCTGTAATGGCAGATTCTCATTATTACTTGCAATACCTTTTGTACAGTATTGCTTTACATCGTTATTTACAAAAACGTATTGAAGGTTATAGCTGGCAGACGCATATTGGTGGCGTTTATTATTTGTTTATTCGGGGCATGGGAGAAGATGCGGTGCAATCTTCAAATAAAGGGGGGGGTGCCTTTTATAATAAACCTGAGTATGAATTGATTGCTGCACTGGATGGCTTGTTTGAGGAGTCGTTAATATGAGTGAGCAATTAAGTATTCAATTCCCTTCGGATAGTCCTGATAAACAGCAGATACAAGAATCAATCGACTATGAAGCCTTAGATATTCAACTCGCGAATTTAATGCTGGAGTTAGATTGTGAGCAAGACTCTGAAAAAAAGTCGAAACAAAACAAGATGCTCAAGGACTGCACTTTAGAAATTAGTAAACACACCCGTGAAGGTCAGATTGCACTTTATTGTACTGACATGCAGCAAAGTAAACTGTTAGAAACAAAGGTTGTAGGTAAAGCAGGCGAATATAAGCCTTTAATTTTGGATAATGGATATTTGTATCTGCGACGTTACTGGCAATATCAACAACAATTAGCTGATAATATAAAGTTACGCTTAGGAACCTCCAAACACGAACATTCAAAGCGTGATAATAAATGGATCAATGCACGCCTCAATCATTACTTTGGAAAGGATTCTAAATCGGCTGAAACTAACTGGCAACAAGTAGCTGCAGAACAAGCACTTGATAATAGTTTTCTGATTTTATCTGGTGGACCTGGAACGGGAAAAACTACGACGATTACTCGAATCTTAGTGTTATTAATTGAGCAATATTTAGAATCTTTAAAAAAAGGGGGGGGTGCCATATCAAATCCCTTTAAGGTATTAATCGCAGCCCCCACAGGCAAAGCGGCGATTAGAATGATAGATTCTATTCGAATTGCACAGTCTGATTTAGATCTACCGAAACTAGTATTAGAACAAATGCCAACACAAGCGAGTACCCTTCATAAACTATTAGGTTACCAGCATCAAAGTGTTCATTTTAAACATAACCGAGACAACCCTTTGAATGCAGATGTGGTTCTCATCGATGAAGCTTCAATGATTGATATTGCTCTAATGTCAAAGTTGGTAGAAGCGGTTCCTTCTCATGCCAAGTTAATTCTAATTGGTGATAAAGATCAACTTTCATCGGTGGAAACGGGTTCTGTATTCGCTGATCTTTGTGAAGGCTTAAGTCCTATTTCCCCAGCGAGTCAAGGGAGTGGTGAGCAACATCTCGTGACACTTCAAAAGAACTGGCGTTTCTCAAAAGACAGCAGCATTGGTCAATTAGCAAAAGCATGCAATAAAGGCGAAAGTAAAAAAGTAATAGAAATTTTAAAGGATAAAAATAAATTAGAATGCTCTTTGCTTGAACCCATTATTCTAGCTAATAATCAAATACCTGAAGATTTATTTTCACCTTGGAAAAACTACTTTAAAGTACTAGAAAATCCAGATTCAAGTCTGGCTGAAATTTTTAAGACTTTTAATGAATATCGCATTCTATGCGCTTTACGTCGTGGCTTAAATGGAAGCACTATTCTGAGTAATCGAATTGAAACAGCTTTGCATAAGCAAGCTTATATAAACATAGGAAAAATGCAGAATAAAAGTTGGTACCACGGTCGCCCCGTCATGATTACCCAAAACAGCTATGGCAAAGGATTGTTTAATGGTGATACGGGAATTACTTTGATCCGAGATGGAGACATTAGGGTCTATTTCCCAGATGCCGAAGAAGGACAATACAAGTCACTCGCACCTGTCAGACTACCAGCCCATGAAACAAACTGGGCAATGACGATTCACAAAAGTCAAGGTTCTGAATTTGATCAAGTGACGTTGATATTGCCGCACGAAGTGATGCCATTACTGACGCGTCAGTTGATTTATACGGGAGTCACACGTGCTATGAAGCAAGTTAATGTTATCGCGAGTGAGAATGTTTTGGTGGCAGGTGTTAAGACTGAGGTTGTACAGACTACTCGGATAGCGGATTATCTATCTGGGGATTAAGGATAACGCTTCTTCTTTTTTCCAATAGAAGTGTGGCTATGCTTAATAGACCAATTATGTAAAAACAGGGGGGGTGCCATTACACAACTAACAAGATTTCCCTGTAAATGAATAGGATATATAGCCGATCCATTCCTTCACACCTGTTGTAAGGTTACTTAAGTGTCCAGCAAAGCCCCAATCAATACGGAATAAACTCTCTGGCTTTGATCTAAAATCAACAGGGTAGGGAGTCACTTTCCATTCTGCTTTGCAAAAAATACCCATTGAACGCGGCATATGCCAGCCAGTTGTAATAACCACCCAGTGTTCATTTTCTTTCGGCTTAACGAGTTTCTTAGTGAGTATGATATTTTCATAAGTGTTTCTTGATTCACTTTCAAATATGATCTTGGATGTATCCAAACCTTGTTGTTGATAAAAAACTTTTGCTGCATCTGCATGCTTGTGTTGTTTATCAATCATGCTGCCAGAACCCCCCGTAAATACTAATTTCGCATCAGGATATTTTTTAGATAAAACCACGGATGTGATTATTCTTTCTGCAGCGTTATTGAGAATTGTTTGTTTCCAGATAAAACTACGACTAGGACTTATTGCGCCAGAAAGCACTACAATTCCATCCACATCACCCAAGTCTGGGTTTTCTCTATATTTGCTTTCTAAAGGATAGAGGAGCCACTCTCCCACGGGAAATAAGCCGATGATTAAGACTGCCAAGCTTAGCACCGTAAAAATTCGTTTAGCCCATTTTAGTTTTTGTTTCCAAAGTAGCCATGTGCCAAATAAGACTAATAAAATGAGGAAACTATCAGGGGCAATTAATAGCCATGCAAGTTTAGAAATCCAGAAGAAAATGCTATCCATAAACGTTCAATAATTCTTAATAAAGGTGAATCATAAATGATGTGAAACCGTGAAACAAATACTGGCAAAAATGAATAAGTATAATCTGATTCTCCTTATGTCATTGTAAAGATACCTTTAGTAGTGACTTCTAGCTCAATACTAGTTAATAGAAATTAAATCATGTATTTAGATGTATATATTTAAGTAATATTTTAGCGTCAGTATAAGGATTGTATGTCTACAGCTACTCACCAACAAAGGTCTATTCCTATTAAGAAGTCTTTATTCAAGCGAATTATTTCGCACCCAGGGTTTATTCCTTTAATATTTTTTCTGACGGCTTTAATGCTTTGGCTTACTTTTCTTAGTAAAGTCTATGTGCAAAATAATAATCAAAAAGCTTTGCTAAATACCGATCCAAAACTTAATGAAGTGGTTGCACAAACGAATGTAGAGACTCAGGGTAACTCGACAAAAATTGAAGAGTTAACTAAGCAACTTATGGTGCAAGTAAAAAAGACGGCTGAACTGACTCAATTGATAAAAACCCAACAAGATAGCTTTGGTGGTTTATTAAATGATGCATTGGAGAAAGCAAACAAGAAAGATAAGCAGTACATTTTAGAGCTTGAAGATCAAGAAAAAAAGAAAACAACTGAAACAAAACCAGATAAAGAGACCATTAAAAACACCGATTATTATAACCGTGTTACTGTTAAACCTTCTTCTAATTTTAATTCACCATTACAGAACCAAATTAATCAGTTTTTCACACAGAAGGAATCAGGTGCTGTTAACAAAGTAGAGTCAACTTATGTGGCTAATCTCTCCAAAGAATCAGAAGTAAGAAGAAATGAGGTACGTTCTATTGCACTTAAAAAAGGTGAGTCAATTTGGATATTGGCTAAACGTGCCTATGGAGATGGCTTTCAGTACCACAAAATTATGAAAGCAAATCCACATATTACTGAAAAAAGTGCAAGATTCCTTGCTCCAGGAACAATGATTAGAGTGCCGATTTAATCATTATTTTTAGATAATTATAATATTTTTAGGTTTCTAAAGCATCCAATTTGTCTTGATCTTTCGTATCAACAATAACTGCGCAGTTAAATACTTTTAATAATTTGAGGTCTTTGCCTTGAAGTTATTACGGAAAAAATACACCTATTTTTCTCCTGTCATACCTTCATAAAAAGCTTCATTAATAGGTTTTTAACGAGGAACATATTATGAATATCAAAACACTACTTTTAACCATTAGCATCGCTGTATTGGGTACTACAATGGCACAAGCGACCCCATCACTGAATACTATTCTTTCTGGTATAGATGGTGAATATAGCCAATTAGAAGGTGACTCAAGAGTTAATTTCGAGATGTTATCATCTGACTCTTCAGATCGAACACTGGATCTAGTACTCTCAGGAGTAGACGCTGAATATGATAGATCAAATACTACAAGAGTGAATTACTCGATGGACTCAGCTCAATCAAACCATCGATTATTAGATGAAATATTGTCAGCGGTGGATGGTGAGTATTAATATCTACTAAAGAATGACTAGTGAGTGAGGTAATGCACTGTTGGAAAACAGCAGTGTGTTATTTTTTAGTGCTAGTTACTTAGATATTTTTTAATAAGAGGTTTTTATTTAGAATGTTATCTATTTAATAGTAGCTACTTGATGTCTTGCACTATTAGTACCTAACGAAAAGTCTTCACCTTTTTGCATTCGAATGATCATTTCTTGCAAACCATGAGAACCTACTTTGCGGTACCATGAATCCACAGCTTGTCTTGCAACATTATAGGCTGGCTTTCGTCCTTGAATAGCGTGAATCCATTGGTCTTGACTAACAAGTTTCTCTAAGGGGTATTTCGCTACAGGCCGAGAATACTTTGTATCCTTACATGCTACAACAGCTAAACCTTCATCAAACCACATTGGGATTTTATGCCATAGGTGGGGTGTTCCAAGGCGCTTATGGAACTCTACATGTGCTAACTCATGACTCAATGTTGTTTTATTAAGCGCACGAGAAGAAAGCAGTACCTTATTGTCATCTATGGCTTTTGCTTTGGCAGGCACACCACCAAACTTACTAAAACAAGATGTAGTCGTACAGGCGTATATATCTGGTTTTGACTTCATTCCACCAAAAAAGCGTGAAATTCCAAGCCGAGATTGTTTAACTGTTTGTAAAAACTCTTTCTGTTGCTGCTTTGACATTGCAGGGTCAACATAGATATTAGGCGCAATACAGGTCATACCATGATGTACGTTATTATTGCTGATACTGCTGATATTGTTTTTGGAATTTTGTGAATGAGTACTACTACAGGCAGATAGGAAGCCTAGGGCGATGGTTAATAGTGATAATACGCTTTGTAGTTTTGTCATATATATAATAGTAAGGGATTAGATAGAAACTATTAGAAAACTGAATGGGTATGTATATTAGCAAGCCATGTTATAGTTTTGCTGGTTTATGTGCAAATCAATATAACTAATTAAGATTATGTGTAAAAATAGGCAGATGGAAGAGGTGATCGTTAATAAAGAGACTGAACAATTCGTCAGTAATATTAAATATCAGTGATAATAATGGGTTAATAAAACAGGTGACTACGATTCATTGCCGTTATTTCTCGTTCTCCACAAAAAGCCATACTAATATCCATCTCATTACGAATGATATCAAGTGCTTGTGTTACTCCATCTTGTCCTAATGCACCAAGTCCATATAAATAAGAGCGTCCGATATAAACGCCTTTTGCGCCCATGGCAACTGCTTTTAAGACATCTTGACCTGATCGGATTCCACCATCCATGTGAACTTCGATATCACTTCCAACGGCATCTATAATTTCAGGAAGAACCGAAATTGAAGAGCGAGCACCGTCTAGTTGTCGCCCACCATGATTGGAAACTATAATGGCATCAGCACCAGAATCAACGGCAAGTTTTGCATCTCTTTCATCGAGAATACCTTTTATAATTAATGGTCCACCCCATTTTTGTTTAATCCATTCGACATCATCCCATGATAGCTTTTCATCAAATTGTTTTTGTGTCCAAACACTAAGTGAAGATAAGTCCTGAGCATCCTTTACATGTCCTTCAATATTGCGAAAACTATGTCGCTTGGTTGTTAACATATTCATACACCAACGTGGTTTAATCGCCATATTCCAGATTTGTGAAGGTGTAAGCTTTGGTGGCACAGATAAACCATTGTGAATATCTTTATGCCGTTGCCCAAGGATTTGTAAATCAAGGGTTAGCATAAGGGCAGAACAATTAGCTGCTTTTGCTCGTTCAATTAAGTTTTCAATAAAACCACGGTCTTTCATTACATAAAGTTGGAACCAGAAAGGTTTGGTAGTGACACTTGCAACATCTTCAATTGAACATATGCTCATTGTAGATAAAGTGAATGGAACCCCCATTGCTTCTGCTGCCATAGCAGCTAACATTTCACCATCAGCACGAAACATCCCAGTCAGACCTGTCGGAGCCAAAGCCACAGGCATACTTGTCTTTTGTCCAACCATTGTTGTTTGTAAAGAGCGGTTACTCATATCAACGGCAACGCGTTGACGAAATTTTATTTTCTGAAAGTCACTTTCATTTTCCCGGTAAGTGCTTTCTGTCCATGAGCCTGAATCAACATAATCCGCAAACATCTTAGGCACACGTTTTTTGAATAGGCGTTGTAGGTCGTGTATGGTGGTTATAGTAGCCATTTTTCCCTTGTCTGAGTAGTGTTTGTAGATTATAGAAGAATAGTGTAAAAAAGGGGGGGGTGCCATATGATCTATTTTTACAGTTCAAACGTAGTAATCTCATGAAAAAATTAATCCAACTCTTGTTAATTTCGATACTGTTTATTTCATTTCATGCGTCTGCCTATCCTAAAAATGGTTTTGCGCTTGAGAACAGCATAATTCCCACTGAAAAAATATTAAGCGGAGGCCCACCTCGTGATGGTATTCCTTCGATTGATAAACCTATATTTATTGCTGCTAATCAAGCCAACTATTTAAAACCAAAAGACAGAGTTATTGGTATTGTTGTTGCTGGTGAAGCTCGTGCTTATCCGATTCGTATTTTAAACTGGCATGAAATTGTGAATGATGTCATTAAGGGCCAAGCGGTTGCGGTTACGTTTTGCCCATTGTGTGGTAGCGGTATTGTTTATTCTGCTGATTTTAATGGTAAAGCACATAAGTTTGGAGTGTCGGGTCTATTATATAACAGCGATGTGCTTCTTTTTGATCGTGAAACCGAAACGCTTTGGTCACAAATTTTATCTAAAGGTATAAGTGGAAAGCTTGTAAATCAAAAGCTTAAGATTATTTCCTCATCTCATACCAGTTGGCAAGACTGGCATAAAAAACATCCGAATAGCAAAGTCTTATCTAATAAAACGGGCTTTAAACGTGACTATACTCGTTCACCCTATGGTGACTATAACAATACGAAGAGTACTTATTTCCCTGTTGCATTTCGTAATAAGAAATATCATCCCAAGGAACGTGTGATTGGCGTAACTATTGATGGCAAACAAAAGGTTTATCCCTTTACTGAACTCGCAAAAACTAATAAAAATAGCTTAAAAGATGTTTTTGCAGGAACTCAGTTAAGATTAGAATTTGATGTGGAAAATCGTGATGGTTTAATCAAAGATAGTACTGGAAAAATAATTCCCAGTATGAATACTTTTTGGTTTGCATGGTATGCCTTTCACCCAAAATCTGAAATTTATAAGGCAAAATAATCAACAACTCCTTTGGCATCGTTTACGTGAATACTTTCTATCCCGAGTGAATTTGCAATATTGATATTTGCAAGGTTATCATCAAAAAACAAAACCTTACTAGCCTTTATATCCAAGGATCCTAAAACATGTTTAAAAGCGAGTGGGTCTGGTTTTGCTAAATTGATTAGATGAGAAGAAAATAGTGTGTCGATAGTTTGGCCAAACTTAAACTCGTCTAAAATTCGTGGCCAATGGCATTCATTAGAATTTGAAAGGACTGCCAGTTTATAGTCTTTTTGTAATTCGCTTAATAGTTTTGGTACTTCAGGAAAGACACCTTTTGGCCAAGCTGTAAATGCAGTGATGACTTCATTTCTACTGACATTTAATCTAAATTTCTTTATTAAAGCACTTGCGAACTCGTCTGAAGAAATCTGTCCTTTTTCAAACTGTAATGCAATAGGGGAATGGAACCAGTCTTGAGAGTTAAGTGTTTTTCCTCCCAACCAACTTGTAGGGATAGCATGTTCACCCAGTTCGACTAGAACACCGCCAAGATCAAATAGAATAACGTCAAAATCTGGCTTTATTTTTTGTTTTATCATTTGATTTTAATGTGCCATTTAAGGTAAATTGATATGAATTAAATTTAAAACACAGTTTAATAAAAACTATAATTTTAACAAAATATCAAGAGGATTTACACTTATGTTATTTTCAAAAACGCTAATGATCAGTTTACTCTATGTTGTCTGCACTTGCTCGGTTCAGGCAGAAGGAAAAAAAGCAGAACACAGTCATGAAGAAGGCCACAGTCATGAACATGATGAGCAAGCCGATATGGGAATGGTTCTTAATGAAGGTAAAAAATGGCAAACAGATGACCCTTTACGCAAAGGTATGCAGAGTATTCATGACGCCGTAGCAAAATCTGAAAAAGCTTTTGCGAGTAAAACACTTACCCCAAAAGAAGGCGAAGCACTTGCATCACATATCAATAAACAACTCATGTTTATGGTGGAAAACTGTGAACTACAACCCAAGGCAGATGCTTCGTTGCATGTAATTATAGGTGAAATGATGCAGGGAATAGGGGAGTTATCAAAAGCACCCGATGCAGAAGGCGGTTTCCCACGAATTCATAAAGCTTTAAAGCAATACCCCAAGTTTTTCGATCATCCTGATTTTGAAAAATAGTATGTTTTCTAGAGGGTAACTAATTAATGGAAGCATTATTTTTAGAGCTAAGTGAGCTACTTGGTAAGCGCTTTTCTACCAATCAATCGGCTAGGGAAGTGCATAGTAAAGATGAGTCTTACCATACACCACAGTTACCTGATGCAGTTGTTAGCGCTCATTCAACTGAAGAGGTATCAAAAATTGTCAATTTGTGCGCAAAGCATAAATGTCCGATTATTCCCTTCGGGGCGGGTACTTCTTTAGAAGGTCAGGTGATTCCAACACAAGGCGGTATATCGCTTGATCTAACCGAGATGAATAAAGTCATTCGGTTTAGTGATATTGATCTTGATGTGAGCGTGCAACCTGGTGTAACTCGTAGACAGCTAAATACCTATTTACGTGATACAGGTTTGTTTTTTCCTGTGGATCCTGGTGCTGATGCGACCATGGGAGGTATGGCAGCAACACGTGCATCAGGTACTAATGCAGTACGTTATGGCACCATGCGCGAAAATGTCTTGGGCTTAACTGTCGTTATGGCTAGTGGTGAGATTATAAAAACAGGTGGTCGAGCTCGAAAATCAGCAGCTGGCTATGACTTAACAAAACTAATGATTGGCTCAGAAGGAACCTTGGGAATTATCACGGAACTCACACTGCGCTTATTTGGCAGACCAGAAGCAATGGCAGCTGCGGTTTGTAATTTTTCTACTTTGGAAGGTGCAATTAATACCACCATTGAAACTATTCAGCTAGGGATTCCAATTGCGAGAATTGAGCTATTGGACGAAGTTCAAATTGATGCCATTAACAAATTCTCTAAAACAAACTATCCTGTAGAACCTACATTATTCCTTGAGTTTCATGGGACACATGCAGGAGTGAAAGAACAGGCAATGATGGTAG
Source organism: uncultured Cocleimonas sp. (assembly GCA_964632635.1). Lineage (GTDB taxonomy): Bacteria > Pseudomonadota > Gammaproteobacteria > Thiotrichales > Thiotrichaceae > Cocleimonas. The sequence goes on from CAZWEA010000017.1 coordinate 14,301, forward strand.
CTGGACTCGCTAAAGAAAATGGTGGAGGGGAGTTTCAATGGAGTGATAAGGAAGAAGAGAAAAATAGACTGTGGCGTGCCCGTCATGATGCCGCTTATGCTTGTATGGCATTACGCCCAGGTTCTAAAATGTGGGTGAGTGATGTCTGTGTACCAGTTTCTAAATTGTCCGAGTGTATTTTAGAAACCCGCCAAGATATTGATGAGAATAAATTGCTGGCACCCATTGTTGGTCACGTGGGGGATGGAAATTTCCATACCGTGATTCTGGTTGATCCTGATAATAAAGAAGAAATGAGAAACTGTGAAAGTTTTAATAAGCGTTTGCTTGATCGTGCCTTATCAATGGGTGGAACCATCACAGGTGAACATGGAATTGGTACAGGTAAACGAAGTGCATTGCGTGATGAGCATGGTGGTGGTGTTGATGTTATGAAAACCATTAAGTTAGCTCTTGATCCATTAAATATTTTGAATCCTGGCAAGCTGGTATGACCTTTATGATGGCACCCCCACCTTTTTTATAAGATTGTCGGGTAGAGTGTGGATATTATTCTTTAATCCTCAACTTGTAAGCAAGTCACCGCAATGGTGTTAATGATGGCTTCAACACTTGCTCCACGAGATAAATCATTAACAGGTTTTGCTAGCCCTTGTAGTAAAGGACCGATGGCTGTGGCTTGCCCCATTTGTTCAGCGATTTTGTAGGCGATATTAGCGGCATCTAGTGTGGGAAAAATAAAAATATTGGCAGGTGGTTCAAAGTCACTTTCAGGCCATTTTTTTTGTAATATATCTTTAGAAATTGCAGCATCGAATTGAATATCTCCAATGACTTCTAGCTCTGGGTGTTGTTCTTTTAACAGTTTAGTCGCATTCCTGACTTTGGTAACATCTCTATGTATGGCACTGCCATTGGTTGAGAAAGAAAGCATCGCTATTTTTGGTTTTTGATCTAGGAGCGATTTAATGCTTTTACTACTTTGATAGGCTATATCCACAAGCTGTTTGGCGTTGGGTGCAATATTCATCGCGCAATCGGCAAAAATCACAGGGTTCTGAAAAACTGTACTGATAATAATAAAAAAACTGGAAGGTCTGCTTTTCTCTTTTTGCATGCTAACAACATTCAAGGCAGCACGGATAACATCACCAGAGGTATGACTAATTCCTGCTACACAGGCATCTACTTGTGCATCGCGCACCATAAGATTCGCAAAATACAGTGGCTGTTGGGACATAGCATATGCTTGTTTCTTGGTGAGTTTTTTTCTAGGGCAAACTTCGATCAGTATCTCTGCAAACTTATCTAGATTAATGTGGTTTTGTGGGTTTACTATTTGTATGGCACCAAGTGATAGCTTTTGTTCTTCAAGTCGTTGCTGGATAGTTTTTGACTCACCTAGCAATATGACCTCTGCTATCTCGTTTTGATCACAAAATACAGCGGCTTCCAGAATGCGAGAATCTTCGCTTTCTGGAAGCACAATTTTACGTTTATGCTTTTTAGCAAGTTGTATAAAGTCAGGTATCATGAGCTTCTGTTAATCGTTAGTTATTGCTACGCTCAAGGAACTACTTTGATGTAACACTACTAATACTGTAGCACTTTAACTAGAGGATGCTGGCAATCAAATATAATCTTTATACTTTTCAAGGTAACGAACTGGCTTACTTAAAGCATCTTTTCTGAACGGGTCACCTAATTCGCGGGTACAATAAATTTCTACGATACAAGTCTTCTTGTGATTCATTTGCATATCAATCGCTTTTTTCAGTGCTGGGCCAACTTCTTCAAGTTTGGTAACCGTAATGGCTTCCGCGCCCATCGATTTAGCAATAGCGGAGAAATCCTGATCGGTTAATTCTGCGGCAACAAATCGACGGTCATAGAAGTCGACCTGGTTTTTCTTCTCGGCGCCCCAGTGTTTATTATGAAAAACTACAGCGGTCACGGGAATGTCGTGGCGCACACAGGTCATGGTCTCTACCATGCTCATGGCCCAAGCACCGTCACCAGCATAAGAGATAGCAGGGCGTTCTGGTGCTGCTTTTTTAGCACCAATAATAGTAGGGAATGCATAGCCACAGTTACCCCAGCTCATGGCGGCAAAGAAACTGCGTGGTTTTTCAAAGCGTAAATAACTGTTTGCAACTGAGTTAATATTTCCGATATCGGTTGAAACCATGACATCTTCAGGCATCGCCTTTTCAAGTTCGCGAAGCACTTGGCGTGGGTGAGGAAATTTAAACGTTTTTGCATTTTCTTCGACCATCTCAAGGCTGTATGGATCTGTTTCATGAATCCATTCATCCAGCTCTTTTTCCCACGCCGCTTTTTCATCGGCCATGGTTTGTGCGCGTGAATCTTTGGTGGCATCACACGTTAATGTTCTTCCTTCTAAACGCTCACTTAATGCATCTGCTGCTGCACCTGCATCACCACATATTCCAACAGTAATATTCTTTACTAGACCTAGCATTTTATTATCCGCATCAATTTGAATAATCTTTGCATCGCTTGGCCAGTAATCCATATCATGCTGTGGTAGTGTTCCAAACGGACCTAGCCGAGTTCCTAATGCGATGACAACATCGGCTTTTGCAATTAGTTTCATTGCGGCTTTAGAGCCCTGATAACCAAGAGGGCCACACCATTGTGTGTGACTTGCAGGGAATGAGTCGTTGTGTAGATAACTGTTTACCACAGGTGCACCGAGACGTTCAGCAAGGCGTATACATTCATTTACCGCATCACCCATTACGACTCCACCACCTGAAATGATAACTGGGAACTTCGCATTTGCTATAAGGTCTGCTGCTTCATCAAGGCTGTTAGTCCCACCGGGGCCTCGATCAAGTCTATGTGGCTGTGGAATATCGACATTAATTTCACCATAGAAATAATCACGTGGAATATTCAGCTGGGTAGGCCCCATTTCAGACATGGCGCGATCAAAACAGCGACCGGTAAATTCAGCCATTCTGGCGGGATGATTAACGTGACCTTGGTATTTTGTATGTTCTTGAAACATTGGTAATTGATTAGCTTCCTGAAAACCGCCCAGACCCATGCCTAAAGTTCCTGATTCTGGTGTAATCATAACAACAGGAGAGTGTGCCCAATACGCTGCAGCAACTGCTGTCACGCAGTTACTAATGCCAGGGCCATTTTGCCCGATAACGACACCGTGTCTACCACTGACACGTGAATAGCCATCTGCCATATGTGCCGCACCTTGTTCATGTACCACTGGAATAAGGTTTATTCCAGCAGGCTTAAATATATCCATCGCATCCATAAAGGCAGAGCCCATTATACCAAAAATCGTATCTACTTCATTGGCGACCATGGTTTCTACAAATGCTTCACTGGGTGTCATTTTAGGCATGATTGTGTCCTTTTTTATGGGTGAAAAAATAACAAAGTTTATGATCCTTTATATAGTTCTAAGTTAGATAGTTAGCAAGTAGAGTTGTAGTACCAGAAATTAAAAAATTAACATACCAGAGTGACTTGACAGGTTTTATTAATCTACTACCATACAGAGTATCTATATCAAACCGTTCTGTGTAGGAGTTACCATGTTGTTTAAAAAAAGTTTCTTATTCTTAATTCTAAGTTTTTTATTAAGTGCTTGTGGTGGTGGAAGTAGTAGTTTTACTAATTCTGAACCAGATGGAAGTGGTGATATCAACTCAGGAAGTTTTGATGGTATCTGGTTTGGTCCCTGTGTTAATAATAACTTTAACTATTCTGCAAGGCAGAGAATCACCATAAGTGGCGCAAGTTTGATTAGTGCTATAACAAGTTATACGGCAGGGCAATTATCTTCGTTAAATTGTACGATACCCAGCCAAGGCATTATTGTTGACTCTGATGTCACCGCGACCCTCACTTTTGGGGCTGAAAAAACGCAAAGCGAATGTGTAAACAGTACTGGAATAGAAACAGCCATTACATTAACCCAATTTCTATCATCGGGTAATGAAGCTACGACTCAGCCTGATTTAAACGATGGTGTACTGTTTGTCACAGGATCACGGAATGATTTCTTGCCTGATTCGACTAATGTTTGTTTAAAGGCTAATGGCAATTTGTTATTTGCTGGACATGAATACACTAAAACTACAAATTCCTCCATTGTAACGGCAACAGGTGGAGCAATGGTTTCTAATGGTGATGTGACATGGAAACTAGGCGATAACAATTACAGTGGCGGGACTTCGGCAGCTCTCTTCTCAAGTATCAATAACTCTACGCTTGATAACTTTGGGGTACTTGAAGTGACAACCATCGGATTTGATAGATCAAATGGTGACTTCTCCGGTTCAGTTATCAGTGTTGCACATAGCTTGCAAGGATCAGGTTCCTACACAATAGAAGAAAACACGACTGATTTAATCACAGGTCTTTCAAATAGAGTAATAACGCTCACTGTAACGGTTGGTACTATAAATAGTCCACCAGCTGCCACAGGATATATTGCTACCTCAGGAACAGTCAATGCAACAGTGGACGGTAATGGCAAATATCATTTTACCATCACATCCCCCATTACACTGAGTAAAACCATTGATGTTGGTTTAGGCGTGCCCAATGCACCTGATACGTTTAGTTTTACAATGAATAATATCTACGATTTTAATAACTAATTAGTTAGCGTCCAGAAACAGGTCTTTTTGATGATATTGCTACTGAAAAAGCTATTTTGGATATTATCAGTCACAACTTTAGTCGGCTGCTCTAATGGACAGCATAATGACGGGCCATCGAATTCGAATAACCTGAAACAAATTGGCATAGCCTCTTATTATGCTGATAAATACCAATCACAGCAGACTGCCAGTGGTGAATTATTTGATCAAAATAAAGCAACAGCTGCCCACAAAACGTTAGCTTTTGGAACCATAGTGAAAGTAACTAATCTGAAAAACAATCAAAGTGTTGTTGTAAAAGTTAATGACAGAGGACCGTTTGTAAAAGGGCGTATTATTGATTTGTCTAAGTCAGCCTTTAATACAATAGGAAACTTAAATACTGGTTTAGTCGAGGTGTCGGTTGAGGTGACTAGATGAAAGTCATATGGCACCCCCACCTTATTTTAAAGATTGAAAGTAACTAATAGAGGTTTCAGCACAAATTAAAATGTGCAAATGATTGTCACTATACTTATTAAAAATCCCCCATAGACCTAGCTGCAATTTGAATATTAAAAATAGTACCGCATTTCCCTTTTTTTACTTGAGCTATGCTGAAGCTTCAAATAAAAAGACTTAGGTAGATCGTTCGTCGGGGAGTCGTAGGCATCAAATGATTACATGCTATAATATAAATATAATTAAAATAATGGAATATCAAATGAAAAAAACCATCTTATTAAGTTCTTTAATAATGCTGTCTCTTGTTGTACAAGCTGGACTGTATAGATGGGTAGATGATGCAGGTAATGTACATTTTTCTGATAAAGTACCTGTTGCAGCATCAAAAAAATCCCACTCCAAACTTAATAAGCAAGGTGATATTACTAAGGCAATTGATCCAGAATCTGTTATTCAAAATAATAAGGATATGGCTGTTTATGATGAAAATCTAAAGAAACAGTTCTTAATAGATCAAATTAAAGCAGAAGCAGAAGCAGTAGTAAAAAAACGTGATGAATATTTATTATCAACTTATGAAAATAAAGGCGAGTTAGTTCATTCATTTGAAAGTAAAATTAAAATGTTAAATGGAAGTGCTAAAATTATTGAAGCGCAAAACATTGTTTTAAATAAAAAAGTTGTTAAGCTTGAGAATAAAGTAATAACAATAAAGTCTAAAAATACTATAAAAAGCTTAGGTTTAAAAATAGTAGATATTCACGCAACCATAGAACAATACAAACAAGCTTTAAAAGATAATAATGAACAAGTGGCTAAACTTACCATGAATTATCAAGAGGATTTATCAAGATATCTACAGTTAACTGAATAATAATCAGAATACAACACTTGAAAATACAAATAATAATAATGAAAAAACTGACGATATATACCACCCTAGCGCTAAGCACTTTGTGTCTCTCCGTAGATGCAGCTTATTACCGCTGGACAGATGATACTGGGCAGACTCATTATTCCTATAGTGTTCCACAATCTAATGCACAGTTAGGTCATTCTGAATTAAGTAAGCATGGAATTACAACAAAACAAGTGATTTCTGCTAAGCGTAAGCGACAATTAAAAGAGTTTGAAATAATTCGTAAGGCAAGAAAACGTCAAGTTGCAGAAAAACAGAAAAAAATTCAATATCAAGAAGAAGAAGACAGCTTATTGCTTTCAGTTTTCAGTTCTGAAAAAGAGTTAACTAAAGCATACGAAAGTAAACTGAAATTAGCTCAAGTTACTATTGATCTCTTGAAAACTAGACATAAAGCTCAATCTGAAAAGCTGGAACTGCTTGAACACAAATATGAGAAGTTGGTAGAAATAAAGTATAAACAAGCGATGGAAAAGCAAATTGACGTGGTTCTGGATAATCTAAAGATTTATCAACAAGCTATTACAGAAAATATTATAGAAAAAGACAAAGTTCGAGTAGAGTTTAGAAAGACCTTAAACCGCTTTAAGAAGCTAATTGCAAAAAATGTAAGTAAAGGCCAATAAATATCTCTGATCTAGTCTAAATATTCGGTCTTGATAAACAATAGAAGTAACAGCTTGAATTAAATGTAAGGTGCTTTTAGGAGGCCCTATAATATAACCGTTTGATGATTACTTCACCATCAATAACATTCAATATCATAAGCTTAAAGAGCTGTATCCAAATGTCACGACCTGACGCACGAATAAAAAAGGTTGCCTCTTCAAGGTTTACCACTAACTCGTTTAAATCTAAATAATCTTGAATAAAACCATTAACAGGTGATGTTAAGCCTGCGTACTTTCATCACTACTATGAGGGCGGAATTCTAAGGTGCTCTTATTGATTATCTGCGAACCATTGCTTTTGGTTTCTGTCCGTTTTAAATCGTTCTAGCCTATAAACCTGTAATAGACAATGACAATTTATTTAGGCTGTGGCTTAATCCTGTCTGTTACCACTGTTATAAAAAAGTGACCTTTATGCCGATTACTCCTAGTACCTTTCCTAATGCACGCATGCGTCGTATGCGTCGTGATGATTTTTCACGTCGTTTGATGCGTGAAAACATTTTGACGGTTAATGATTTAATCTACCCTGTGTTTGTTATTGAGGGAGAAAACAAAAAAGAGGCGATTGCTTCAATGCCAGGAGTAGAGCGTCTCAGTATTGATTTGTTGGTTAAAGAGGCGCAACAAATTACTGAACTTGGTGTGCCGATGATGGCATTGTTTCCTGTGGTGGGTATTGATGAAAAATCTGATCTTGCAGAAGAGGCATACAATCCGGATGGTTTAGCACAGCGAGCAGTTCGAGCCATTAAAGAAGCGGTGCCTGAGCTTGGCGTAATGACTGATGTGGCACTTGATCCATTTACCTCGCATGGTCAAGATGGTCTTATGAATGATGAAGGTTATATTATCAATGATGAAACCGTCGAAGTATTGGTAAAACAGGCGGTATCCCATGCTGATGCGGGGGCAGATGTTATCGCACCTTCGGATATGATGGACGGACGTATTGGCTCCATTCGACAAGCCTTAGAAAAAGCAGGACATAGTAATACTCGCATTCTGGCTTATTCAGCAAAATACGCCTCCAGTTTTTATGGCCCATTTCGTGATGCGGTTGGATCAGCAGGAAATCTCGGTGGCGGCAATAAATACAGCTACCAACAAGACCCAGCAAATAGTGACGAAGCTTTGTATGAGGTAGCGCTAGATCTACAAGAAGGTGCGGATATGGTGATGATAAAACCCGGTATGCCGTATCTTGATATCGTGCGCCGTGTTAAAGATGAATTTAAAGCGCCCACCTATGTGTATCAGGTCAGTGGTGAATATGCGATGATAAAAGCAGCATCACAAAATGGTTGGTTGGAAGAAAAAGATGTCGTGATGGAATCATTACTTGGGTTTAAACGCGCTGGTGCGGATGGGATATTAACTTACTTTGCTAAAGATGTAGCACAGTGGCTAAAGAGTTAGCTTGTTTGCGCTAGGGAATTCCAGTTAAGGATAATGGCACCCCCCCCTTTTTTACAAGATTGTGTAGAGAAACAAAAAGACATAATCAATTATCTCCTAAAGTTTTTAAAAAGTAGAATAATAATGGACAAATACGCAGTTATAGGCAACCCAATAGAACACAGTAAATCACCACAGATTCATCAGTTATTTGCACAGCAAATGGGTGATGAAATTACATATGAGGCATTGTTATCACCTGTGGATGCCTTTAAAGAAACAGTAGAGAATTTTCGTGAAAATGGTGGTATGGGTTTAAACGTAACCGTCCCTTTTAAACAGGATGCTTTTGCCCTTGCTGATGAATTAAGTGACTACGCACAACAAGCAGGTGCGGTGAATACCTTGGTGTTTCGTCAAGATGGCAGTATCTATGGCACCAATACCGATGGCATTGGTATTGTACGTGATCTTGTCGAAAATCATGGTTCACTACTAACAGGAAAACGTATTTTAATTCTAGGTGCAGGTGGGGCAGTTAGGGGTGTACTACAACCAATTTTACAACAGCATCCTAAACAGGTATTTATTGCCAATCGCACGCCAGAACGAGCTACTGAATTAGCCAGTGATATGCAATCTTTAAAAGAAGGCTGTCAGCTAGCGGGTGGTGGATTTTCTGATATTAATTGTGAATATGATTTAATTATTAATGGCACAGCAGCAAGTCTTCAAGGAATTATGCCACCCATTCCTGAGAGCTGTTTAGCCGCAGGCGTGCATTGTTATGATATGATGTACGCTGGCAAGCCCACCGCCTTTGAAAACTGGTGTGAAGATAATGGTGCTGTCAAAGTAATGAATGGGCTGGGGATGCTGGTAGAACAAGCGGCTGAGTCTTTTTCGATATGGCGCGGGAAAATGCCCGCAACTCAACCCGTGCTAGAAACGATGCGATTAAATTGGCTCGTATAAGCTCGCTAACTAAAAGATAAAAATTAATGGATACAACGCATCTAAGCGACACCAAATTCTCCGATCTTCCTTTACTCCCTGAAATCCAATCTGCTATAGCCGATGCGGGTTTTGAATATTGTACGCCGATACAAGCCGAGAGCATGAAGATAAGCTTAAACGGTACAGATATTGCAGGGCAAGCACAGACAGGTACAGGCAAAACGGTTGCCTTTTTATTACCTGCTTTTCAGTATCTGATGAAAAACCCAAAGCCGAATAAGAATAGCCGTAATCAAACACAAGTGCGTTTTATTATGCTTGCTCCAACTCGTGAGTTAGCTATTCAGATAGCTAAAGATGCCGAAGTGTTAGGTAAAAATACAGGGCTTAAAGTTGCCTTAGCTTATGGCGGTACAGGTTATGAGCAACAACAAAAAACCATAGAGCAGGGCGTTGATATTCTTATCGGTACACCCGGTAGAATTATTGATTTTTGGAAGAAAAAAGTTTTCAACCTGCATGAATGCCAGGGTTTAGTGTTGGATGAAGCTGATAGAATGTTGGATTTAGGTTTTATCCAAGATATCCGTTTTTTATTACATCGTTTACCAAAACCAGAAAAACGTTTAAGCATGATGTTCTCAGCAACACTATCACACCGTGTGATGGAGCTTTCATATGAGCATATGAATCAACCTCAAAAGGTTGAGATCAAAGCAGAAGCGGTCAATACCAAAAAAATCAAACAGTCTGTTTATTATCCCGCAAATGATGAAAAAATCCCGCTATTGCTTGGGCTTATCGATAAGTTAGAACCTCATCGTGCCATTGTATTTGTAAATACTAAACGCAATGCTGAAACTATCGATGACTTTATGCGTGGCAATGATATTAAAGCCGTTATGATTTCAGGTGATGTACGCCAAAACAAACGCCAGAGCTTATTAAAAGAATTTGCCAGCGGTAAACATCAAGTATTGATAGCAACCGATGTTGCTGCACGTGGTTTGCATATTGATGATGTGACGCACGTATTTAATTATGATTTACCCCAAATTGCAGAAGATTATGTTCACAGGATAGGACGAACAGCCCGCGCAGGTGCATCAGGTGAAGCGCACAGTTTTGCTTGTGAAGATACTGCCTTTTATTTGCCAGAAATTGAAACTTATATTGGCATGGCAGTGCCCATGACAAGCGTAAGTTCTGAAATATTACTTGATGATGTAAAGCCACGTAAACGTATTAGTCGTGACCGCGTTCCGCATCGACCTAATAATAACAAAGGCGGATTTAAAGGTAAGCCAAGAAACGGTGGTGGTGGCTATAAAGGCAAAAACCCACGTCATAGTAAGAAACCTTGATTGCAGAAAAAAGTTAACACTTTTAATGTTTTTATCGAATAAGGTTAATCCAAGTAGTATGTGGGTATTAAAAAGTAAACCTATTTTGAAAAAATAGAATGTCTATTTGGTAGTTGCTATCATTTTTCTAATGATGCAATTACCTAGTGAGATGACCATGTATACCTTATCAACAAAGAAACAAAAATATCAATTTATTACTCTTGTTGGATTATATCTGAGTACTTTTTTAGTAGTTTGGTATGGCTTAACAAATTATTTTTGGGATTCTGAATTGGATAGTTTTCTTGTTTTGGGATTAGCCATTTTCTCTTTTACTTTTCTTTATCACATTTATTCCTTTCTATCAGGACTAAGGGTAAAAACATATTCAAACTGGTGGAAAGCACAGACAGCCATACTTGTCCTGATAGTAATTTATCTTATAAATATCATAATTAGAATGCTTTAAGGGTATTAACAGAGGTGTCTGCCTTTTAATCATATTAGACTTTACAAGCAAAAAGCAGAACTCTAGCTAGATATAGTATTTTCCAGCAGTAGCAACAATAACGGTGATTATACCGATAATGGTATTAATACCGACCATGGTTCTAATCAGTCCTAATGCCGCTGCACCATCTTTCCACTCTTCTGCGATAACGGCTTTTTTCAAGCGATTATAGGGCGCAAAGAAAACATGCATAAAAATCAACATCATGATAATTCCTAAACCTAACATGATATGCATATAGAGAGGAGGCTTTGGAAATTGAAACATCATCCATAGTCCTGATGCTAATACCAAGACTATACATAACCAAACCCATGGGAAAAAGCGTTTAAAACCAGCGACCCATAGACGTAATCGAAAGGGAGGCTGAAGTATTTCAACAACGGCTGGACGCATAACCTGATGGGCGAAAAACATGCCTCCAACCCAAATAATGATAGATAAAACATGAATTGCTAGTGCGATTGATATGATCATAGAATATGCCTGAAAGTAATTATTGAAGTCTCTGTTTATAAGAGACCTTATTTATAAGAGAACTTACATCGAGTTTTTAATGGCGGAAGTGTCTCATCCCTGTCATCACCATCGCCATTCCAGCTTCATCTGCTGCTGCAATCACCTCATTGTCACGCATGGAACCACCAGGTTGTATAACCGCAACAATGCCCGCTTCTGCTGCGGCATCTATGCCATCACGAAAAGGAAAGAAAGCATCTGATGCCATCACAGAACCTGTCACAGTAAGATCAGCGTGCTCTGCTTTTATCCCCGCGATTCTTGCTGAATTTATACGACTCATTTGACCTGCACCCACACCAATAGTCATATTGTCTTTACAGTAAACAATCGCATTAGATTTAACAAACTTAGCAATCTTCCAAGCAAATAATAAATCTCGCATTTCTTCATCAGTGGGTTTACGTTTAGTAACGACTTCTAACTTTTCATAAAGATCAAGGTCAGCATCTTGAACAAGTAAACCACCATTTACACGTTTGTAGTCTAAACGCGGTTGTGCATGTTCAAATTTACCACATTCCAAAAGGCGTACGTTTTGTTTTTCACTAATGACTTTACTGGCTTTCTTTGAGACTTTAGGAGCAATGATAACTTCAACAAATTGTTTTTTAATAATGGCTTTTGCTGTTTTAGCATTTAGCTTTTTATTAAAAGCAATAATACCGCCAAAGGCAGACTCAGGATCAGTGTTAAATGCACGCTCATATGCATCTGAAATATCTTCACCAATAGCAACACCACAAGGATTAGCATGTTTTACAATCACACATGCAGGCTCGTTTTCAAATTGTTTAACACATTCTAAAGCAGCATCTGTATCCGCTATATTATTATAAGAAAGTTCTTTTCCTTGAAGTTGTTTTGCCGTGGCAATATTTGCACCTGTTTGATTACCTGATACATAAAAAGCCCCTTGTTGATGAGAATTTTCACCATAGCGAGTAGTTTGTTGAAGTTTAAATTGGGTATTGAAAGTACTCGGAAAACCGCTAGCTTTGCCATTCTCAACAATAGCACCAAGATAATTTGCAATCATGCCATCATAGCCAGCCGTATGTTCAAATGCCTTAGTGGCTAACTTAAAACGTAAGTCTTTTGAGATACTTCCCTTATTCTCTTCGAGTTCTTTTTCGATTAGGCTGTAATCAGATGGGTTAACCACGATGGTGACATGTGCATGATTTTTTGCAGCAGCACGTACCATGGTAGGTCCACCAATATCAATATTCTCAATCGCATCTTCTAAGCTACAATCTTCTTTTGCGATTGTTTCAGCAAAGGGATACAGATTTACAATAATTAAATCTATAGGCGGAATATCATGTTTTTCCATAACGGCATCATCCGTGCCACGACGAGCAAGAATTCCACCATGAATCTTAGGATGCAATGTCTTTACACGTCCATCCATCATCTCAGGAAAACCCGTGTAATCAGATACTTCAGTAACAGGTATATTGTTATCAGCAAGTAATTTGGCCGTACCGCCAGTAGACAACAACTCGATACCACGAGCATGTAATTTTGTTGCAAAATCCAGTAATCCAGATTTATCAGAAACACTTAAAAGAGCGCGTTCAACGGGCATGTGAAATTTCCTTAGGTTTTTATGTTAGGGCTAATCCAGTTATGTTTACCAAGATAAAACTGGGTTTATTATGGGTGGACATAGTATCGCATAGGAACTATTGTCTGTGCACCTGTAACCTGTAAAAATATTTATGTCTTTTAAAACTCTTCCTTCATCTGTCTATCTTCTTGCGCTATGTCAGGCACTTATGATGAGTGGCACCACCTTGCTAATTACAGCATCAGCACTAGTTTGTTATACATTAACTGAAGATAAAACATTAACTACATTGCCTTTGTCATTGCAATTTCTAGGTTTAATGCTAACCAGTATCCCTGCCTCATTAATTATGGGTCGCTGGGGTCGCAAAGTGGGTTTTATGTTGGGTAGTTTATTCGGTATTGTGGGTGGCACCATACTTGTCCTTGCAACTTTAAATCATCAGTTCTGGTGGTTTGCAGCAGGCTCCTTTTTGATTGGTATCTTCAATGGATTTGGTACTTACTACCGCTTTGCTGCAGTGGATATGGTCGATGTCAAAAACCGTCCTAAGGCGATTTCATATGTGATGGTCGGTGGTGTGGTTGCCGCTTTTATTGGGCCCAATCTAGCAAGCTTTGGCAGTAATATGTTTGATAGTGAAAAATTTGCAGGTGGCTTTGTTTTTATGACGATTTTTTATGTGATGGTTTTTGCGTTAATGAGCTTTATGAGACTACCTAAAGTTACAACGGATAAATTGCAGTCTTCTGGCAGACCATTAAAAGAAATCCTTAAGCAACCAGCTTTTGTTGTTGCGGTACTTTGTGGAATGCTTGGCTACGGTGTTATGTCGTATGTAATGACTGCTACACCCTTAGCGATGCAACATCATGGTCATGTTTTTGATGAGACTGCATTTGTGATTCAATGGCATGTACTCGCTATGTTCGTACCTTCATTCTTTACAGGAAGTATTATTCAACGCTTTGGTGTGTTGAATGTCATGATTGTGGGAGCAATACTTGGTTTAATCTGTATGTTGGTTAATTTATTTGGTACCAGCGTGTGGCATTTTTGGTTAGCATTAGTAGCCTTGGGTATCAGTTGGAATTTTCTGTTTATTGGCGCTTCGACCTACTTAACCTATTCTTATAAAGCAGAAGAAAAAGCTAAAGCACAGGCATTTAATGATTTTGCCGTGTTTACTATGGTGACAATCGCTTCTCTTTCAGCAGGTTTCTTTCAACATAAATTTGGCTGGCGAGTCGTTAACTTAGGTGTGATACCATTTATAGGTATCATTTTAGTAAGTATTTTTTGGTTAAAAAGCCTGCCAGAAAACAAGAGGGTTAGTTTGGAAAATGAGGCAGAAACTTAGCAGCCAAGCACTTCATGACTTACAGCAAAACGGTTGAGCTTAAAGACACCCCTACTTAATACTGATATATGGAAGATGGACTGTCTCAACTTCCTTCCATGGCATCGTATCTTATATCAGCAACGTCCAGCCATTATGATTGGGCAATGAAACTTTTGAAGAAGTATAAGCGAAGCTTACCTCGTTAATAATGAACGCCTGCGGATAGCTTAGAGGAGTATATGGCACCCCCCCCTTTTTTAGAAGATTGCGATAACACCATTAAAATCTGTATAAAAAGATAGCAATAATTCCCGCTAGTACCGTTAAAATTCGTAGAATAATACGACTAACTTTAGAACCTGTCGCATTAAGTCTCTTCATATACCTAAACGCAAGAATAATGGCAAATATAAAAAGTAGTATACTTAAAGTATCACTTAATATGCTTTTGTCTCGTAGGTCTATAAATTGATATGTCAGTTTTGTAAGGATGATTTTAATCGCTACAAATGAAAATATACCGACTAGAATTGATACAAAGTGATTAAATAACAGTAGGAGAAAATCTTTTGTATTTTTAATATTATCCAAATCACTCATTTCAATGATAGTTTAATCTAAGTTATTAGATAAAAATTCCATTAGTTCTGATGTTTGAATATCCGTAGCACTTTCATCCGAACGCCCTTTATACTCAAGTTGACCTTCTTTTAAGCCACGCTCAGAAATAACCAATCGATGCGGAATACCTATTAACTCATGATCGGCAAACATCGCACCAGGGCGCATATTTCTATCATCTAATAACACCTCATAACCCGCTGTAATTAGTTCTTCATAAAGCTTATCAGCAGTCTCTTTAACGGTTTCAGATTTATTATAATTAATAGGTACAATACTCAACTGAAAGGGAGCAAGTGCATCAGGCCAAATAATACCGTTGTCATCATGGTTTTGTTCGATACAAGCAGCGACTACGCGCGTCACACCAATGCCGTAACAGCCCATTGTCATAGTAACAGGCTTACCATTTTCACCTAAAACGGTTGCATTCATTGCTTCAGAATATTTTTCACCAAGTTGGAAGATATGCCCCACTTCTATACCGCGAAGAATACTTAAAGTCCCTTTGCCATCAGGGCTTGGATCACCCTCTACCACATTACGAACATCAACAAACTCAGGTTCTGGTAAATCACGCAGCCAATTAACCCCAGTGAAATGCTTGCCATCGGTATTCGCACCACAGACAAAATCAGCCATATTCATGGTGGCAAAATCGGCATATATTTTCCCCTTTATGCCCACCGGACCAATAGACCCAGCATTACAACCTGCCACTTCTAATAGCTGTTCTTCCGTTGCAGGGGTTAATGGAACCGCAACACCTTCGAGCTTTTCCGCTTTAATTTCATTTAGTTGGTCATTACCCTGCATAATGATGGTTACAATCGTATTGTCTTCACCTTGAACAATAAGTGTCTTAAGCGATTCACTAGGGTCACGTTTTAATAAGGAAGATAACTCATCAATAGTATGTGCATTAGGTGTATCAATGGTTTGCATTTCTTCACTAGGAGTAGGGCGTTCACCCTTGGGTGGCAATGTTTCGGCTTTTTCAACATTGGCTGCATAATCACTCTCACTTGAGAAAGCGATAGCATCTTCACCAGAGTCAGCCAAGACATGAAACTCATGCGAGCCACTACCACCAATGGCGCCAGAATCAGCAAGTACCGGTCTAAAATCTAAGCCCATGCGCTCAAAAATACGTGTATAAGCAGCGTGCATCGCATCATAAGTTTGCTGCAAGGATTGTTGTGATGTATGAAAAGAGTAGGCATCTTTCATAATAAATTCACGCGAGCGCATTACCCCAAAACGCGGGCGAACTTCATCGCGAAACTTCGTCTGGATTTGGTAGAAAGTAACAGGTAATTCTTTATAGCTTTTTAATTCTTTGCGCACATAATCGGTAATGATTTCTTCGTGAGTCGGACCAAAGCAGAACTCAGCACCCTTACGATCTTTCATTCGCATAAGCTCAGGGCCAAATTGATCCCAACGACCTGACTCTTGCCAAAGCTCTGCAGGTTGCACTGTAGGCATTAATAATTCAACCGCAGTGGCACGATTCATTTCCTCACGAATAATTCCTTCAACCTTACGCATTACCTTTAAACCAAACGGAGCCCAAGTGTATAAACCTGAAGCAAGGCGTTTAATCATGCCCGCTTTGAGCATTAGTTGATGGCTGATAATTTCTGCATCAGCAGGGGTTTCACGTAAGGTAGAAATAGGGAAGTGTGATACTTTCATAATCAAATAGCATTAAAAGAATAAAGAATAGGATTCTAGCCGTTGTAGGCATGGATACAAGTTAATTTTCGGTTGGTTTGAAAATTGACACCTCAGCATAAGCTCAATTGTGTAAAAAAGGGGGGGGTGCCATATACCCAAACTAATATGAGCGGGCTGTTTCTAATACGTGTGATTAGTTAACTTTAAACAAAAATTCTAAGTCCGTCACGGAATAAACGGTGAAAATAGACATCCATTAAATATTGCTAGTAAAACTACCAATAAACGGCTTGTTTTTAAAGATCAAATTATGGGTGTCTTAATTCTTTTATTACTTTTACTCTAATTATTTTTTTTCTATAAGCCCACGCTTGA
>CAZWEA010000018.1:0-30970 GCA_964632635.1 uncultured Cocleimonas sp.
ATAGTTGCTCTATTGCGCCGATCTTCGTGGAAAATACCGGTTCTTTTAATAAGCTAAAAATAATTGGACTTGATCAGAGTCTACCTAGGCATAGCTTGATTATCCTTTTTGAAAACTATCGGGGTATCTTGCACCATGATAGTGCAAAAATTATTCTTTAGGCTATTTAAATTATCAATCAACTACTTTCCAACCAAAAATAATACAAAAGCCCTAGAATAATCAAAAACTGTATGACTGCGGCACTACGCCAGAATGCCATTGGATTTCTTTCCAAAAGTGGTTGCGTTGTTTGGCGGTCAAGCAAAGACTGGTTTGGTTTCGCAAAGTCCGTTACAAATTCGGATAATAAGGCGTAGCGTTTAGCAGGGTTGGGTTGCAACGCTTTTTGCAAACAAGCATCCATCCAATCGGGCACTAAGGGATTATATTGACGGGCTGAGGTGTAGTGAAACTTCTTTTTGCTTGCTCGCTCAGGTGAAATTTCTCCATAAGGTAACTTTCCCGTTAACATTTCATAGGCAATCACACCAAGCGAATAAATGTCGGAACGGTTCGTACCTGTCTCACCTTTAAAATATTCGGGAGCAGAATAATTTGCTGTGCCAACAATTTCTTTATGATCAAGAACGGACTTTATTTCTGCCAGACCAGCAATTTTAGTCGAGCCAAAATCTATAATTTTTAAGGTATTGTTATTATCAAGTAGGATATTATCAGGCTTTAAGTCTTGATGAATCATTTCCAAACGATGCATGGCCCGTAACCCACGGGTAATCTGGTCAACTGTTCCACGAACCTGCGTTAAGGACGATTTGGGGTTATCTGCTATCCATTGTTTAAGGCTTTGCCCTTCAACGTATTCAACTACGGTATACAAAAAGGTGCGCTTGCGATCAATGCCACAAACTTTTATTAAATGCGGCGAAGATAGTCGTTTAGCAACCCACTCTTCATGTAAAAATAAATCGATATAGCTTGGCTCGTCTTCGAAATTAACAGATGGTGTTTTTAGTACAACTTTAGAGTGCTGAGAGCACTCAGCTTTAGAAGTTAAAGAATTTTCAGCTTCGGAAGTTAAAGAGTTACCAGAAAAAGTATCCTCTGCCAAATAAACCTGAGAGCGTGATGATGCGTTTAACTCACGTATAATTTTGTATCCATCCAAGACATTACCTTCTGTTAAATCAGGTGGGAATGGCAATTGGGTGAGTTGCTCATAAAACTCTTTCTTATCAGGCTCTGGCAAATAATCTACTTTAAGTATTTGAGCAGAAATATTATCCGTGCTGCTATTAGCCTGCGCCGCCTTAATTATATTGTCGGTAGCTGTTTGTGGATCATCAGCACTAACTTCAATTATTTCTTGAATTTCTTTGTCACCAATGAAGTCATGTACACCATCGGTGCTAAAAAAGTAAATATCACCTTCTTCTACATTGGTGGTGCGATAATCTATATCTAGGTGCATATCGATGCCGATGGCACGACTTAGATAGTCACGGTCATTGCTTATCCATACGCGGTGGTCACGTGTAAGTTGTACAAAATCTGTTCCACGTAAACGGTAAATTCGACTATCACCGACATGAAAAAGATGCGCTGTCTGTGATTTTAAAACCAAAGCACTAAAGGTCGTTACCATTCCCTTGGCTGTGCCATATTTTTGTTGACCCTGACTGTATAGCCAGCTATTTAAGGCACTCAAAATTTTGCTAGCAGCCTGTTTAACAGTCCATGATTCTGGCGTACCATAATAATCATCAATAAACTGGCGCACACTCACCTGACTAGCTTCTTTACCACCATCACTGCCACTCATGCCATCAGCTATCGCAACTGTGATACCTTTGCTTTCCAGTTGAATCGCATCTGCTGTTTCTTTAGAAGGAATATAATAATCGAGGAAGTCTTCATTCTCAGGTTTGATGCCTGCGATGGAAGTTTGACCAATAGTAACTGAGAGGGCTTTTGACATTGATCTATTTTACATCAATCATCTGCACTGTCCCATCTGGCATAGTTTCAGCAATTTTTCCCTTAGGTTCTTCCAGAAAGAATAAAATTAGCAAAAAAACAACCGCTGACACAATACCAATAAACATAAAGAACTGGTCGTAGCTAACTAAGGAGTTTGCGGTAAGAAACATAACGGCGCCTACGTTGCCAAAAGCACCCGCCATGCCTGCAATCTGCCCAGTCATACGACGTTGAATTAGAGGCACCATGGCATACACTGCGCCAGAACCTCCTTTTGAAAAAATACCACCGATAATAGTCATGGTGACAACCAAACCTATTGACCATTCTTTGCTTACAAATCCAAGCACCAAGAAACTAGCTGTAATGCCACTAAAAGCAATCATCAAGGTTAATTTACGACCTATTTTATCGCTGATTAAACCACCACCAGGACGGGCAAAAAGATTTATTATGGGATAGATTCCTGCCATTAATGCTGCCGTTATTTTAGGTAATTCAAACCATTCAACATAGAACATTGCCAGCATTGAAACCACCGCCAACTCAGTGCCAAAAGTAACCAGATAAGCCCAATCAAGAATGGCAACCTGCTTGAATTTATATTGCTGCATTGATGGCACAGCTTCTTTTAGGATATGCGCATTCACCTGCCAAATTTTCCATGTTTGAATAAAATACAATATAATTAAAGTAGTATAGATAAAATAAACGCTCGCTTGTGAGAGTAGCCCCATATTGCTCGGCGACAGTTTCCACGTCAAAATTGCCAGCGCAATAAATAAAGGAATATTCATTAGCATATACAAGACTAAATCAAATTTGCTGGTAACTTCCATTGCGCCCATTTTTTTAGGCTTGAAATAGGTCGATCCTTTAGGTGTATTGCTAACAATAAAGTAATAAACCACACCATAAGCAATAGCCGCAATACTGGCAAAAGTAATCGCATAACGCCAGCCATCTTCACCAGCAAAATTAGCAGCAATAAATGGTAACGTCAGAGCTGCACCCGCCGAACCGAAATTACCCCAGCCACCATAAATACCCTGAGCAACACCTGTCTGCCTTGCTGGAAACCATTCGCCAATCATGCGAATACCTACTACAAAACCTGCACCAATAAAGCCCGCTAAAAAACGCATTATGGCGAGGCTTTCATAGCTATTCGCCCAAGAAAAGGCAATACTCACCAATCCTCCCAATATTAAAATACTACTGAACATAATGCGCGGGCCGAGCCGATCAACTAACATTCCAACAATAATACGTGCAGGAATGGTCATCGCCACATTTAAAATCAATAAAACCTTAGCCTGTTGATCCGTCAAAGATAAGGCTTCTTTAATAAAAGGCATCATCGGCCCTAGACTTAACCACACGACAAAAGTCATGAAAAAAGCGAACCAGGTATAATGAAGTATTCGGATATTGGCTTGATTAAAAGCAAATATATTGAGCCTATCGGAGGTACTAGTTACTGACACTTTATTGCCCTCCTTTTAGAGTTGTTTTGATGGTTTCTATTAGTTCTTTTACATCAAACTTATGATGTCTTTCATAAGCAACACCAAGTTGCTGCATATCGGCTAAGCCAGATTCACGGGCATGATCTACAAAACCTTTGTTCTTCCAAAAGAATGCACCTGGCATGGTGGTTGGGATGACCAATGCGTAGAAGATGATACGTCCTAGATATGCCATGACTATTAATGACGCCACAAATAGAATGCCAACAAATATGCCCAAGCCACCTGTTAGACTGGTACTACTGATTACGACTGCTAGGATGATATTTAAAACCAGTAGTGCGTTTCTTAACCAGTATGTTTTGCCGAAGGTTGTTGATAGTTCGTAGTGAGCTGCTTGTCCTTCACCAGCGCCATTCTTTAAATCACCTGCGTGGAAGACTAGACCAATTGCTTCAATGATTAGGCCGACAGCGGCGATTGAAGCTAACACTTTGATTAAATCGTAAGTATTGCTCATCATCACAACACTAACAATTGCGACCAATAAACTGCCTAGGCTTAACATCGAGCCGTAGAAGGTTGAAGCCGTTTGCCAATGATCCCAGAATGGGCGTGCCTTGATGCGGTAGAGTTTGTACATATAGTACGAGCCTGCGGCAAAACCTATCATGCCTAAAATGGCAGAAGCACCAGCTAATAAATTGGTAAATCCATTGTCAAAGAACGAGAAAAACGTGTAGCCCGCCAAGCCGGTGAAGAAGGCGGTTACGCCTGCAATCTCACGACTTAATGGCGAGTGACGTAGATTATTAAAGCCACGGTAAAAACGATGTGGTTTGCCCAAGTGCATATTTAATTTATAAAGCCCTACTCCCATCAAAATAAACATCACGATAAGCAGTGGAACAAATGCTGATGATGATTGTACTGCACTTATGACAGGCAACCCAAATAATGATCCGCCCACAATTAACATTACAAATGCGCCCATGACGGCTTGCGCTGTCAGGGTAAACATCACGTGTGCGTTTTCGTGTGAGGCTAACAGTTTGCTCATGCCCCAATGTTTTACTCTGCCGTGTTTTTCATCAAGCACTGGCTCGTATATGCCAGCATCGTCATCACGGTGGTATTTGATTGCAGTGGAATCCACACGCTTCATATCACGGTTTAATGTTTTAGTTTGTTGAAAACGAATATTGGGTTGAGTAATGCTTGGATCAGGAAATCCTGGAATTTGCGCATCTATTTGAGAGCGATCTTCAGGTGTGTTTTCTATCACGCCAAATTCTAGCGCGTTTCCTAAACAGGCAGAAACACAAGCAGGCTTTAGCCCAACTTCGAGACGATCAACACACATATTACATTTTGAAACTGTGCCTTCAACAGGGTCAAGCTGTGGCGCATTGTATGGGCAAACCCATGTGCAGTAACCACAACCAAAACAAATATCTGGGTCTTGTAAAACAGCGCCGTATTCAGCAAATTTTGTGTAAGCACGCGTAGGGCAGCCCTTGAGACAAACAGGGTCATCACAGTGATTACACGCCATTGATATATTTTGGCGACGGTAATCGGGGTATGTTCCACCTTCAACAAATCCAACCGACCGAAAGGCGATATGACCTTCATTGTCATTCTTCTCGCTACAGGCAGCTTCACAAGCATGACAAGCGATACAGTTGTCAGCAGTGAAGTAAAAGCCGTGTTGTTTGTAGCGGTTTGGGTTATCGCCAATATCGCTATCATTATTAATATTTAGGCTTTTGTCGCGCAAGTCATCACCATCAGTGGTCAGCTCAATTGGCTTGCCATAGCGGTTTTCTGATTTGCTATCCTTGTCTTGAAGGAAAGCGTATTTTGGCTCATCATCACGTACTTGGAACATTTATATAACTCAATACTTAATAAAAAAAATAGGCTGTGGTAGGAGGATATCCGTCTCAAACAGCCCGTTGCAAGGGCTTAAAACGTGCGCATCTCCATACTCATCTGAGCAGCTTCTTTTTGATCGGCAATGCGTTCTATTCTTACTGCTGATTGTTTATAAGCAGGTTGGCGCGAATGTGGATCAAGCAAACCAAGTGTTAATCGATTGGCACAATCATGGAAATGAAATGGTACAAAAATCATATTTTTAGGAACTCGATGAGTAAGTTGCGCCATAACTATCGCATCCGAACGTGGCGAAACTAGGCGAATATAATCACCTGCAATTACACCTAGTTCTTTAGCAGCATCAGGGTTAATTTCTGCAAAAGGAATCGGGCTGTATTTATTGTTGTTGCTGAGCTTCCCTGTTTTGGTTCGACCGTGCCAATGCTCGATCAAGCGGCCTGTGTTTAACCAGTATGGGAATTTTTCATCCGGTACTTCGTTGTTATCAATGAACGGAAGAGGGATTAGTTTTGCTTTGCCATCTTCATATCTAAACTGCCCATCTTCGGTGTAAAGTCTCACACCACCAACTTCAGGTTCTTCACCATCCGCAAGTTGTTTTTCTGTGTAGGGCCATTGAATACCACGGTTTGCTTCGATATTTTCATGCGTCATGCCTGAAATATCAGATAAGCGACCTGTTGATAATGTTCCCATTTCTAAGAAAATATCGGCTGCTTTTTCAGGGAAGTTTACGCCACCCTTGTTGGCACCTTCAGCATTAAAACGTTCAGCCACGCGATTAAATATCCATAGGTCAGGCTTTGAATTACCGTGTGGCTTTATGACAGGTTTTACAACATTCACACGACGCTCGGTATTAGTCATCACGCCATCTTTTTCTGCCCATGTGCCTGCTGGGAGATAAATATCGCCATATTGCGCGCTCTCGGTATCTTCATAACAGTCTTGAATGACACAAAACTCTAACTGCTCCATTGCTTTGCGAATGCGTGCTGTATTGGGCAATGAACTCATGGGATTTGTAGCAATTAGCCACAAGCCTTTTATTTCACCCAGCTCCATCGCTTGGTAAATATCGGTTTGGAACATACCACGCTTTTTTGGGAAGAACTCTGGGTCTATATTCCAGAATTTTGCAATGTCTTCACGGTCTTGTGGGTTTTCTAGCAAGCGGTGATTGGGTAAGCCAGAACACGACGACCATTCGCGTGTTCCCATCGCGTTACATTGCCCTGTGATTGAAAGGCTTGTGCCACCGGGGATGCCGATATTGCCTGTAATCAAAGCTAGATTGTTGATGCCCACTACGCCATCAGAGCCATGGGTACTTTGGTTAATGCCCATCGTCCAAATTTGCATCGCAGTTTTAGCTTTGGCAAATTGGCGTGCTACTGCACGTATTGTGTCTTCGTCGATGCCACAAATCTTAGCAGCGGTTACAGGATCGTATTTGGCGACTTCTGCTTCCAGCTCCTCGATGCCGTTGGTGTTTGCTTCGATATAGCGTCTATCTTCTAAACCTTCGTCTAAAATAACGTGCATCATGGCATTCATTAACACCACATCAGTGCCAGGTGTCACAGTTAAATGACGGTCTGCATTTTGCGCTAACATGGTTACACGAGGGTCTATGACAATTAATGGAAAGCCTGATTTCTCTTGGGCTTCTTTCATACGCCAATAGATAATGGGGTGTTGCTCTGGCAGATTAGAACCCCAAGCAATCAGCAAATCAGTCTGATCAAAATCATCATAACAACCAGGAGGGCCGTCTGAACCGAAAGAGCGTTTGTAACCTGATACGGCAGATGCCATACACAAGGTTGTGTTGCCATCGTAGTTATTGGTACCGATGAGTCCGCGTGTTAATTTGCCAAGCGTGTAGAACTCTTCGGTTAGCATTTGTCCTGTAGATATAATGGCGACAGAATCTCGCCCGTACTTTTCTTGCACACGGCGAATTTCGGAATAAGTTTTGTCTAGCGCCCTATCCCAGTCAGTTGTTTTCCATTCATCATGAAAACTATTACGCATTTTTGGCTCTGTGCCACGCCCAGCAGATTCAAATAGCTCGTGTTCAAAAATACCTTTTAAACACAATTTGCCACGGTTTACGTCTGCGTTACCGACACCACGCGATGACACGGCTCTGCCTTCTTCATTTAAGCCGACTTCAATGGCACAGCCTGTGGAACAGTAACCACAGGTGGCGTATTTCCACTCTTTAACACCCTTGTCTGCAATCTTGATTGGGTTCTTTTTTCCACGACCAAATAACATAATAAATCTCTAGATGTTTAAAAAGACTTTGCCGTCTTCTACTTTGGTTTCGTATGTGTTGGTGCAACCTTCATCCGCGCCCAAAGCTTCGCCTGAAGTTAAGCTTATCTTCCAGTTATGAAGTGGGCAAGTCACCGAATCACCGTGCATAATACCTTGTGATAACGGCCCTTTTTTGTGAGGGCACTCGTCTTTAATGGCGAATATATTGTCGTCTTTGCCTCTAAAAATCGCAATGTTTACGCTTTCTGTTTCAACTACACGTGAGCCTAAAACAGGAATTGAATCTAGGGACGTTATTTCTAACCAGTTACTCATTTCTATTCTCTCTTTTAATCTATGCACCCCCCACCTTTTTACATGTTTATACAAACATATAAGAAGGTGATGGGTATAATTTATACTTCTACTTTGATTTTAATATTATTGAATTGATGTGCGTCAACACCATCAGCATGTTTCTTCCAAGGATCAATCTGTGAAGGCTTTTGTGATACTAAAAAACGCTCATGCAATATCTTGCGATTTTCTGGATCATCCAAAATTGCGGTTTTTATTTTATCCAAACCAACACGCTCAATCCACGGAGCAGTACGCTCTAAATAATGCGCATCTTCACGGTAGAACTGGGCAAATGCACCTGCAAATTCAAGTACCTCTTCTTCAGTATCTACTTTGGTTAAGAAGTCAGTAACGCGCACCTTAATACCACCGTTTCCGCCGACATGAAGTTCATAACCTGAATCAACACACACTACGCCGAAATCTTTAATCGTTGCTTCTGCACAGTTACGAGGACAACCCGAAACAGCTAGTTTGTATTTATGTGGCATCCAAGAACCCCAAGTCAGTTCTTCTAGCTTTACACCAAGCCTTGTTGAATCTTGTGTGCCCATACGACACCACGAATCACCGATACACGTTTTACAAGTACGCATCGCTTTTCCGTAGGCGTGTCCTGATACAAAACCTGCTTTCGATAAATCTTTCCACATTGCTGGCAAATCTTCTTTTTGGATACCAAACATATCAATGCGCTGACCACCTGTGACCTTCATTTCTGGTACTTTGAATTTTTCTGCTACATTGGCAATCGCATGTAAGTCAGCAGGAGTACACATACCACCAAACATGCGTGGCACAACCGAGTAAGAACCATCTTTTTGGATGTTTCCGTGGGCGCGCTCATTAATAAAGCGTGACTCAGGGTCATTATAATCTGGATATTCACACAGTAAATAATAGTTGCTTGCCTGACGACAAACTGCACAACCATCGTCTGTTTTCCAAGCCAGTGTCTGACGAATTTCTTCATGGTTCTTCAGACCATGTTTACGCAATGCAACACGAACCTCATCATGGGTTAAATCGGTACAGCCACACATGGGCTTTTTGCTTGGTGCTTCTGAATAGTCCCCACCGAGGGTAAAGGCAAGCAATGACTCAACCAATCCAGTACAAGAACCACAGGAAGCGGATGCTTTCGTATGTGAGCGGACATCATCCAGTGTGAATAATTTCTTTTCAGTAATTGCATCGACAATTTCACATTTGCTAATGCCATTACAACCACAAATTTCAGCATCATCAGCCATTGCTGCTACACGTGTTTCATCACCGTGACCAGCATCTCCCAAATGTGCCTGACCAAATAGTACCGTATTACGAAAATCAGAAATATTGGTGCCGTCTTTCATCATTTGAAAATACCAAGTGCCGTCGATGGTATCACCGTAAAGACACGCGCCAATAATTACATTGTCACGTAATACAATCTTTTTGTAAGTGCCGTTAGCGACATCATGGAAAAGCAACTCATCAGTATCTTCATCACCATGAAAATCACCTGCTGAGAATAAATCAATACCTGTAACTTTAAGCATGGTAGATGTCACGGTGCCTTCATAACGCGCAAAACCTAATTCGGCCAAATGATTGGCTGCTACTTTCGCTTGCTCAAACAATGGAGCTACCAAGCCATAAGTTGCACCACGATGCTGTACACACTCACCTACTGAATAAATATTAGGATCAAATGTCTGCATCGTGTCACTAACAACAATTCCGCGTTCACAATGTAAGCCCGCTGATTGCGCGAGTTCAAAGTTTGGTTTGATGCCTACTGCCATTACTAATAAGTCTGTATCGACAGTTGTACCATCGGTAAATTTCAAACCTGTGATACGCTCATCACCAAGAACTTCCTCGGTTTGATGATCCATTAAGAACTTCATACCTTTTTCTTCTAAAGACTTTTGAAGCATCTTTGCAGCTGGAGCATCTAATTGACGCTCCATTAAAGTATCCATGATATGCACCACGGTTACATCCATGCCTTGTTTCATTAAGCCATTAGCAGCTTCAAGCCCCAATAAACCACCACCAATTACCACTGCTTTTTTATAATGCTCCGCCGCCTCAATCATAGTATCGACATCTTTTACATCGCGAAAGCCAATGACGCCGTACTTATCTGCACCAGGGAGAGGCAACATAAACGAAGTTGATCCTGTAGCAATCAACAGCTTGTCATAAGGGACAGCAGTACCATCTTCGGATGTTATTTCTTTTTTAGTGCGGTGTATCTCGGTTACTTTTTTGCCTTTCTCAAACTGGATATTATTTTCTGCATACCAGTTATCATCATTGAGCATGACCTCTTCAAGCGTCTTTTCATTAGCCAGCACGGGAGAGAGCATAATGCGATTGTAATTACCATAAGGCTCGTCACCAAAAACAGTAATATTATATTTCTCGGGCTCGAGCTTGAGTAATTCTTCAACAGTTCGCATCCCTGCCATGCCGTTTCCAATCAGGACTAGGTTTTGTTTCATTGAATAAATTTCCTTTATTTAAGTTTTATTAACAATAACAATTTAAAAGTTACCTAAGCAAAGGAGTGAGATAAATAAGAATATTTACACCATGATGGTGCATTAATTAATAGTTTCCCCTAAATGGTGCGAATTATTTTAAATAACAAACCCTTTCTTCAACAAGCTTTAGAAGCCGCAAAACAGAATACTTTTAACCAAATTCACCGAAGTTCATTATTTTCCGCACTACGCAGGGGAAAGCCATTCTTTAGCGCACCATAATAGTGCGAAAAGGACTTGTTTATAGTATTTCACCTATTTTTCACCTTGTTATCCGTTATTGTCCCTGTCGGAAAAATATGAATAGGCGGAAGTAGTCACTGCTTCTACTGTGTTTCAATTTATGATTATTTATAGGAGAAGTGTAATGAAGTTAGTTACTGCAATAGTAAAACCCTTCAAACTCGATGATGTTCGTGAAGCATTATCTGAGATTGGGGTTGCGGGAATCACCGTAACAGAGGTAAAAGGTTTTGGTCGCCAAAAAGGGCATACCGAACTATATCGAGGCGCTGAATATGTCGTCGATTTTTTACCAAAAGTAAAAATTGAAGCAGCTGTTGCTGGCGATATTGTTGATCAAGTAACAGAAGCTATCAGCAAAGCTGCCAACACAGGCAAGATTGGTGATGGCAAGATTTTTGTTACAAACATTGAACAGACTATCCGTATCCGTACGGGTGAGACTGGCACAGAAGCGTTATAAGCAAAAAAAGGGATTAATAAAATGGAAAACAATTTAAATCATATTTATGAATTGCAATATGCAATGGACACCTTCTACTTCTTAGTAATGGGCGCCCTTGTTATGTGGATGGCTGCTGGTTTCTCTATGTTAGAAGCTGGTTTAGTTCGATCTAAAAGTACCACCGAAATATTAACCAAGAACATCGCACTTTATGCGATAGCTTGTACCACTTACTTAGTCATTGGCTACGAGCTAATGTATGAAGGAGGATATTTCTTAAACAACATCGCACTAGATGGTGCAAAAGATGCCGATAGCATGGTTTCAGCGGTATTAGCTGAATCAGCAAAAGCAAAGTTTGATGGGGGTGCTGTTTATTCAAATGCATCTGACTTTTTCTTTCAAGTTGTATTTGTTGCTACAGCAATGTCTATCGTATCAGGCGCAGTAGCTGAGAGAATGAAACTTTGGGCTTTCTTATTATTTGCCGTAGTCATGACAGCCTTTATCTACCCAATGGAAGGATCATGGACATGGGGCGGTCAGTCTGTATTTGGCTTATATAAACTAAGTGATGTTGGTTTCTCAGACTTTGCTGGTTCTGGTATCGTTCACATGGCAGGTGCGGCAGCTGCACTAGCAGGAGTTTTACTACTTGGTGCACGTAAAGGAAAATATGGAAAGGATGGTAAAATTACGCCTATTCAAGGTGCTAACTTACCAATGGCTACTCTAGGTACATTCATTCTTTGGATGGGCTGGTTTGGCTTTAATGGTGGCTCTGTACTTAAACTTGGCGATATCACAAACTCAAATGCAGTCGCTATGGTATTTTTAAATACAAATGCTGCAGCAGCAGGTGGCGTTATTGTTGCTTTAGTT
Organism: uncultured Cocleimonas sp.; assembly: GCA_964632635.1. GTDB lineage: Bacteria > Pseudomonadota > Gammaproteobacteria > Thiotrichales > Thiotrichaceae > Cocleimonas. Next base: position 12,081 of record CAZWEA010000018.1, read on the forward strand.
GTAGCACGTTTGATGTTTGGTAAGGCAGACTTAACAATGGCGCTTAACGGCGCACTTGCTGGTTTGGTTGCTATAACAGCAGAACCTTCAACTCCGACTCCTCTACAGGCATTAATCATAGGTGGAATTGGTGGACTAATCGTTGTTTTCTCTATCTTAGCTTTAGATAAAATGAAAATTGATGATCCAGTCGGAGCAATTTCAGTTCACGGCACAGTAGGATTTTTCGGTGTGATGATTGTCCCTTGGACCAATGATGGCGCAAGTCTTTTGGGTCAGTTAATTGGTGCGGCAACAATCTTTATCTGGGTGTTCGCTGTCTCGTTCGTCGTTTGGCTTATTATCAAACTTGTTCTCGGTATCAGAGTATCTGAAGAAGAAGAGTACGAAGGCGTTGATATTGGCGAATGTGGAATGGAGGCGTATCCTGAGTTTACAAATAAATAGTAACCTCTAAACAGGATATACCTGTAATTGTTAAAATAAGGCGGGGGTGCCATATGCTTAAATTGCATATGGCACCCCCGCCTTTTTTATTAGATTGGCTAAATAGAAATACATCAAAGACTAGTGGAGTGCCATTCAATTTAGTGTAAGGATCAGGGTTATAAATTAATTAGTGAATTTATCAATTTCGCGTTATAATTCGCCGTTTTGCGAGATTTAGCCATGTCTCAAGCACTTATTGGTGTTGTGATGGGAAGCAATAGCGATTGGAAGATTATGTCCAAAGCTGTTGAACAATTAGAAGCCTTTGGTATTCCACATGAGTACAAGGTCGTTTCTGCTCATCGTACGCCTGACTTACTTTTTGAATATGCAAGTACTGCAAAAGAGCGCGGTTTAAAAGCGATTATCGCTGGTGCAGGTGGCGCAGCTCATTTACCCGGCATGCTGGCAGCAAAAACAACGCTACCAATTCTTGGTGTTCCTGTGCCTTCACGTTACCTTAAAGGCGTAGACTCATTACACTCAATAGTACAAATGCCCGCTGGAATTCCTGTAGCTACATTTGCTATTGGCGAAGCAGGTGCGACAAATGCGGCACTATTTGCGATTTCATTATTGGCGAATAATGACCCTGAGCTTGCAAAGAAATTAACTGAATTTCGTGCAACCCAAAAACAAATGGCAATGAATATGTCATTGCCTCCTGAGGACTAATCAGTGCTACTACCCGGATCTACTATCGGTATGTTAGGTGGCGGTCAGTTAGGCCGTATGTTTACCATTGCTGCTCGCAACATGGGCTATCACGTTATCATTCTTGAGCCGGATACAGGCAGTCCAGCAGGGCAACTTGCAGATCAACATATTATTGCGGCTTATGATGACGAAGCTGCCCTAGAAGAATTAGGCAAGCTCTGCGATGTTATCACCACCGAATTTGAAAATATCCCAGCACATGTTTTACAAAAACTAAGTGAACAATGTACGGTTTACCCATCTGCATCTGCGGTCGAAAAGGCGCAGGATCGTATTGTAGAAAAAGAGTTTATTGCCTCTTGTGGTTTGCTCCCAGTTCCTTATGGGGCAATAACAACAAAATCTGAAATCGCTGATGCGATTAAAAAAGTAAACTTCCCTGCAATACTTAAAACGGCTCGTTTTGGTTATGACGGAAAAGGGCAACAGGTCGTCAACAATGCGGATGAAGTTAATGCTGCCTATATGGCAATTGAGCAAGTACCTTGTGTACTTGAGCAACGTATTGACCTTGACTGTGAAGTCTCAGTGATTTTGGGTAGAAATGCTAATGGCGAGACCACCTGTTTTCCTGTCGCCGAAAACGTTCACAAAGATGGTATTTTATATCAAACCTTAGTTCCTGCCTCTGTACCAACTAATATTCAAGAAGCCGCTAAGGTTGCCGCCACAAGAATGGCAGATAAGTTAGCTTATGTGGGTATCTTAGCGGTTGAATTTTTTGTCAGTAAAAAAGGTGATCTACTGGTAAATGAGATGGCTCCACGCACCCATAACAGCGGGCACTATACAATTGATGCCTGTGTAACATCTCAATTTGAACAACAGGTGCGGATGGTGTGTGGTCTGCCTTTTGGTGAGACACGCTTGCTAAGCCCTGTTGTTATGACAAATTTATTAGGTGATCTTTGGGGTAATGACTGCCAAGCAAGCCCACATTGGAAAATTCTGTTAGATAGCCCCGAAACAAAGCTACACTTATATGGCAAAGCAGAAGCAAGACAGGGACGTAAAATGGGTCACTATTGCACCTTATCAAAAGAACTTAACAATGCTCGAATCGAAGCAGATAAAATTTTTAGCCAGCTTGCCGCTAGCGAATAGGAGAATAAAATGGATTTAACCGTATTAGCTAAAGCCCACTCAGGAATTGCTATCTTGGCATTATTGATTTACTTCGTGCGTGGCGCGATGATGTTAGCAAGTTCACCAAAAACAAATTCACGCGGTGTATTAAGTATTGCTTCAATTATCACCATTGTTCTATTTGGGTTTGGTGTATACCTAGCCTTTATGAAACACCTTTCATTTGCTGATGGTTTTGTAATGACCAAAATAATTGGCTTATTATTGTTTGTTGCTTTTGGTGTGATTTCATTAAAAAAAGGCTTGTCTAAACCTGTTGCCATTTCCTTATGGTTATTAGGCTTAGCAATATTTATATACACTTATCTCATTGGACTACACAAACTTGCTCCATTATTCTAAACCTAGAAAACCAATCCAATGTTAGATAAACAAACACTTGAATCCTACCGCAAAGATATATCTTTTTCTGCCACACTTGCAGATCAAACATTAAAGTATCGTAGTACTTGGGGTATCTTTTCACCACGTGATATTGATACAGGTACACAACTGTTAATGAAGCATATAAAAATAAACCCTGACGATGACTGTTTTGATTTGGGATGCGGCTATGGGCCAATCGGTCTAACCATGGCAAAACTTGCCCCACAGGGTAAAACATTATTAGTTGATAAAGACTTCATGGCGGTTGAATACAGCAATAAAAATGCCGAACTTAATCATCTTAATAATGCCCAAGCATTGCTAAGCAATGGCTTTCAACATATCGATAGCAATGCGCGTTTCAATGTAATAGCATCAAATGTTCCGGCAAAAGTTGGCAAAGAAATGATGTCATTAATGCTCCATGATACATATCAACATTTGAAAGATGATGGCAAGTTATACTTGGTGACAGTTAACGGATTACGCCAGTATATGAAAAGAAACCTTAAAGAGATTTTTGGTAATTATAAAAAAATCAAACAAGGAAAATCTTACACCATCCACTTAGCCACAAAAGCCTAGTGCGGGACACAGATGACAAACTGACGTTTTTCTATGGTGAAGATGAAGACTATGAAATTTTTAAACTTTTAAAAAATTGTATAAAAAAACAAGAACATGATCTTGTCGATTATTATGACGAATTCCTAATAGATGTTTACCTTCTTTTAGATTACCCCAAGGAAAAGCATATCGCGATTGATTGGGATAATACGATTAGCGCAGATAAGGACTTTTTTATTTACTTTATTGAAAAATTGCAAAAAGCGGGCTTTATCCCATTCGTATGTACCTTGCGCGCACCTGATAAAGAAAATATTGAAGAAATTAAATCTGTACTAGAAGAAACAAATATTGCCATTTATTTGACAGATGGAAAACCAAAAAGAAAATATATGAAAAACTTAGATATTAAAGTTCATCTTTGGATTGATGATTTCTACCCGGGAATTTGCCGTGATAATTCTAAATTATTTGCAAAGAATCATATCGATGAGTAATACAGAAATACAGAAGTTTATTGCCGGTGACTATGAGCAAATTCACTGTGAGAAATGTGCAATGACATTTCTCACCAATGTATTTGCTTATGACGACTCACATGTACTACTTGAAAAACGCTCACTGGGTTTAGAATATTATTGTGGCGCCATCCATGAAATGGACCTAAAAAAAGTCCCTAATATTAGGCGAATTGGGATACTAGATGAAGGAGATAATCCTGTAGAACAACCTTCAAGTAAAGAAATCTATTCTGGCAATGAAACTGATTTTCGCTTTATTTATGTAATGGAGAAATTGAAACACCTTGAAGAAGGTGACTCTGACTATTTTGATCGCTGCGTAAAAGACCTAGAATGGAAAAAAGAACAGGATAGAGAGAAAATCTATCAAGGAATAGAGAAGAGATACAATAAAGAACTCTCCCAAGACATTTCTAAATTGTACGATTTCTATCACAAACACAATGAAGTGCTAGCATGGGACTTACATGGTGATAATTTAATGCAACGCCTAACAAACAATGAAATTGTCGTTCTTGATCCCTTTACTAGAGTAGCTTAAGCAAATTTCTTGTTGTAATTTCTGCACTACAATCACCTCTTTAATAGTCTTATAGACTTCACTAAAAACGCTTTCAAACGTCTAAAAGAACAGTGTATTTGTTTGGCTTGAAGTGCTTTTCCCTGTCTTTCATATTCTTTAATTTCATCAAATGAAGGACTAGAAAAGTTCCAGTGTGGCATACCTATAAACCCTTGTAAGTGATCCACTTGTTTCTCGAATTTTCTATCTTGTTCCTTTTGAGTTTTCATTTTAGTATTTCTCCTGCTGTTTATCAGTCACGAGTAAATAATCTTCCAAAATGTAATGCTTCACAAACGATTAGTTCTAAACTATGCTTTAGAAAAACTAAAGTATTAACTGGGGTATAGAATCTAAAAATGAGACGACTTCCACCACTTAACTCATTAAAGGCATTTGAAGCAACCGCACGACACTTAAGCTTCACAAAAGCAGCAGAGGAACTTAACGTAACCGCGGGCGCAGTTAGCCAACAGGTAAAAACACTAGAAGAATATCTAGGACAAAAACTATTCAAACGTAAGAATCGTCAAATATTTACCACGACCAGTGCTCAACTTTGCTTACCACATTTAAGCGCAGGATTGGATAAGCTCGCAGAAGCAATGATGATAATTCAAGAGCATGGTCTTGATAAGCCGCTTACCATTACAATTCCCCCAACCTTCGCCTCTCGATGGCTTATGCCCCGCCTAAATGATTTCAAACAAAAGCACCCAGAAATTGAAGTCCGTATTGATGCAAGCAATGAGATGGTAGATTTAGTCAATGAAGACATTGATGTAGGCATTCGGTTTGGAACTGGGGACTATGCAGGACTAGACTCTGATTTTCTTTTTTCCCAAGAAGTATTCCCCGTTTGCAGCCCTGAAATTCTCAAAACGGGCCCAAGACTTAAAACCCCAGAAGACCTTAAGCATTACACCCTCCTACATGGAGAATACTTTACAAAAGACTCAGCTCAAGTTGATTGGGATATGTGGTTTGCAACCGTTGGAATCAACTCTATAGATACATCACATGGATTACATTTCTCACAACATGATTTAGTCGTGCAAGCTGCAATTCAAGGGCATGGCGTAGCATTAGTTGGCAGTGTCGTGATAGATAATGATCTGAAAGAAGGTCGCTTAGTGCAACTTTTTGAATCACGTATTCCACTGGAATTTTCTTATTACTTTATTTGCTCTAAAACCAAGACAGAGCAGACTCGAGTTAAAGCTTTTCGTAAATGGGTTTTGGAACAAGTCACGAAATAACAAGCGAGCACAGCACTTTATTAATATTTGTATTTTGATAAAACAAACGGGAACCTTTTAAGAGTTTCCTGCATCTTGTGGTTGAAATAACTAATTTCTAACCTAAACAGGAGTCATAAAATGATAAATATCAAAACTAGAATCTCACAACAAACACGTAAACTAATTTTTTGCATAACCTCAGTTGCATTAATCGCAGGTTGCTCAGGTTCAAATGCTGACACAGCAATGAAAGCAGCACCACTTACTGATGCAAATATTGCTGCAATTGTTGTAGGCGCAAATAATATTGATATTTCAGCCGCTGATATTGCATTACAGCGTTCCAAGAATCCAGAGGTAAGAAAGTTTGCATTGCGTATGAAGACTGATCATAAAGCAGTTCTAAATTCTGCAGTTAAATTAGTTACTCGCTTAGGTGTTACGCCAGTCAATAATGATTTAGTAGCGACTCTATCAAAACAGTCTCAAGACCATGAAGCAAAACTAAAGACACTTTCAGGTAAAGCTTTTGATAAAGCATATATTGATCATGAAGTGGTTTATCACAAAGCAGTCATTGATGTAATTGAAGGTCAGTTAATCCCAGGGGCAACTAACCAAGAGTTAAAGGATACTTTAATAGCGGTTGTACCTGCTTTTAAGGCACACCTAAAACACTGCAAAATGATCCAGAGTACGATATGAATAAACGTAGCATAATATCAATTATTCTGGGTGCTATACTGGCAGTGGTTGTTAGTATAGCCACATCTACTGAGCCTGAATCAACTGCTATTAATCATCAAATTGTAATTTCAGGGTTTCAGTTTGAGCCGAATGAACTTAAGGTATCTGTTGGTGATACAGTGACGTGGGTGAATAAGGATATTGTTCCTCATAACATCGCAATTGATACCAAACAAAAGGCACTATCTTCTGATTTACAAAGTGGTGATACGTTTGTTTATAAAGTGAATAAGTCTCTCGCTTATATTTGTGGCTTTCATCCTTCAATGAAAGGGAAGTTAATACTCTCTCAATAGTTGTTTAAAGCATGCAGTGTAATTCACTGCATGCTTCATACAGATAAAAATAACAATAGGATTTTAAAATGTTACAAACCCTTTCATCAACTCAAACTGAAACTGTAAAAAATATTACTGTTCCAGCGGTACACATATCGGATGAGGAACTAATCCAACGTATTAAAGATGGTGAAACAGATGCCTATGGCGGGATTATGCGCCGCTATAATCAACGTATTTATCGTATCGCTCGAAGTATAGTAACTGATGATGCTGCTGCCATGGATATTGTTCAAGAAGCACATATAAAAGCATATACTAAAATAAATGATTTTCGAGGTGAGACCCGTTTTTTTGCGTGGTTAGCAGCGATTACCCGTAATGAAGCCTTAATGTATGTCCGCAAATACAAAAGAGAGGTATCAATGCAAGATGATGAGATTCAATTTTTTGAGCAGTCACATAAAGAAAGCCACCCTGCTGAACCTGAAGCCTTACCTGATACCCTATTAGAAAATAAACAAATTCAAAGTTTAATTGATAAGAATATCGACAAACTTCCCGAAAACTTTCGTACTGTTTTTATATTACGCGCCGTTGAGCAGTTCAGTGTAAAAGAAACCGCTCAAATTTTAGATATTAAAGAAGAAACAGTCAAAACTCGATTCTTTAGAGCAAAACGCTTACTAAAAGAACAAATTCAAATATACCTTGATAATGCTGGAATGAAGATTTATGAATTTGGTGGGGATCACTGCGATATTATTGTGCATAATGTTATGGAGAAAATAAAGAATAGGAATTAAACAATGTCACAAAGAATTAATCTATTTAGTCTTTTAGGTATTAGCCAACAACAAACCAGCCATCTGGAAAAGTTTCTTTCCTTTCTAGGTGGCTTTATTAGTATTTATGCCATTTTTCTAATAACAAACAAATTCCTTGGTATTGCCGAAGCGGTTTATATTATTCCATCAATGGGTGCAACAGCTGTATTGCTTTTTGCTGCACCGCATGTACCTTTTTCCCAGCCTTGGAATGTTTTTGGTGGGCATTTAATCTCAGCGATTATTGGAGTTGCCTGTTATCAAATGATTCCAGATATCCATATCGCAGCAGCAGCTAGTGTGGGGATTGCAATTGGTGTTATGTATTACACACGCTGTATTCATCCTCCTGGTGGTGCTACTGCTCTTGCAGCAGTTATTGGTAGTTCGCAAATTCACGAGCTGGGTTATATGTATGCCATTACCCCCGTATTTATTAACACGGTTACTATTTTATTTGTTGCTATTGCTTTTAATGCCTTATTTCATTGGCGACATTATCCACCTACTTTGAATTTTGGGAAGCCCAAGAAAACTGCCGTATCAGTACTAAGTACAGAACAAAGTGTCTATCCACCTATTAACCATGAAGACTTTGTTTATGCGCTAAGTCAAGTTGATTCACTTGTTGATATTAGTGAAGAAGATTTGCAAGAAATTTATGCTTTAGCAACAGGTAGAAAAGAGCTTCACAACAAACAAAACAGCTGAGTAGGAAAATAAAAGCAGCCAAATAACAAAGGTTTAACGTTTAAATCGATCAACTGACTATTCTAAAACATGAAAAGGGAACCATGCAATCACATCTAACACCAATTATAAATAACGGTGACGCAGAACAAAAACGCACTGAAATACATAAATACTTTCGTGCAACATGGGAAACCTATGAAAGCTTATTTGAGACTTTAGTTGATGACACTGTCTATTACGAGCGTCCAGAATCTTTACGCCACCCCTTAATTTTTTACTTTGGGCATACCGCCACGTTCTTTGCTAATAAGTTAGTAGTTTCTAAAATCATTGACCAAAGAGTTTGCCCTAGAATTGAGTCAATGATGGCAATCGGGGTTGATGAAATGTCATGGGATGACTTAAATGATGCTCATTACGAATGGCCTAGCGTTGATGAAGTGCGGACATACCGTGCAAAAGTTAAAACACTAGTAGAAGGTTTAATTGATGACCTTCCCTTAACATTACCGATTGATTGGCAAAGCCCATTTTGGATTATTCTGATGGGAATTGAACATGAAAAAATTCACTTAGAAACCTCATCAGTTTTGATTCGACAATTACCCCTAGAATCTGTAAAACCACATCCAGAATGGAAATGTTGCCCCGAAACTGGAGATGCACCAGAGAACCAACTTCTTAATATAAGTGCTGGAAAAGTTAAACAGGGTCGTACTCAACCTTCAGCAACTTTTGGCTGGGATAATGAATACGGTAGTTTAGAAACAGATATTAACGCATTTAAAGCTAGTCAGTTCTTAGTAAGTAACAAGGAATTTTTAGGTTTTATTGAGGATGATGGCTACCTAACTGAAAGCTACTGGACAGAAGAAGGTTGGAACTGGGCACAATATAAGAATGCCAAATACCCGCCATTTTGGGTAAGAAATAAAGGTGATTTTCGTTACCGTACCCTCACTGAAGAAATCGATATGCCTTGGGATTGGCCTGTTGATGTTAATTACTTAGAAGCAAAAGCATTTTGTAATTGGCTTTCTGAAAAACAGAATAAAATTATTCGTCTTCCTACAGAGGCAGAATGGTATCGCTTAGCTGATACAAGTCTAGAATTTGATCAAGCAAACAGACTTAAATCCACTGCTAATATCGATTTAAAACACTGGGCTTCTTCTTGTCCTGTAAACCATTTTTCACATACCAACCTATACGATGTTACAGGCAATGTTTGGCAATGGACTGAAACTGCTATCGACGGCTTAGAAGGCTTTGACGTTCACCCTGCCTATGATGATTTCTCAGTACCCACCTTTGATGGTAGACACAATATATTCAAAGGCGGCAGCTGGATATCAACAGGTAATGAATCCACCCGTGATTGTCGTTACGCTTTTCGCCGTCACTTTATTCAACACGCAGGTTTTCGCTATATCGAGTCCGACGAACAAGTCTCTCAGGATTTCAATACATACGAAACCGATGAACTGATTTCGCAATACCTTGAATTTCATTATGGCGATGAATACTTTGGCGTAGCTAATTTCCCAAAAGCCTGTATTGATACGATTTTTGCCACAGTACCTGATTTAAAATTAGATAAAGCTTTCGACTTAGGTTGTGCGGTAGGACGCAGTAGCTTTGAATTAGCCACAAAGTTTAAGCATGTCGATGCACTAGACTTCTCAGCACGTTTTATTCGTAATGCACAAAGCCTAGTTGAGCATGGAAATGTACGTTATTTAATCACTGATGAAGGTGAGCTAAATAGCTTAAAGCAAGTATCACTAGAAGATTTAGGGCTTCAAGATACGGCAGATCGAGTAGACTTTAGCCAAGGGGATGCAAGTAATTTAAAACCACTTTATAACAACTATGATCTGATTTTCGCGGGTAATTTAATTGATCGTTTATACGAGCCTGCCACTTTTTTAAATACAATTCATGAACGTATTAACTCAGGTGGCTTACTCGTTATAACCTCACCATATACGTGGCTAGAGGAATTCACTAACAAAGAAAACTGGATTGGTGGCTTTAAAGATAACGGCGAAAATAAGACGACTTTAGATGGTCTTCATGAAATATTAAATGTAAATTTCGAGTCAATCGCAGACCCTGTCGATGTGCCTTTTGTGATTCGTGAAACAGCCCGAAAGCATCAGCATACCATTGCCCAAATGACGTTTTGGAAAAAGCGTTAATGTACTTCAAATTCTACTAAGAAACTCCTGATTAAATCGATTAGGATTTCCTAGATGGCATCCCCCCCTTTTTTAGACAATTGCAATGACTCGGTATTACATTTAGAAAGTGTATGGGGGAATCAGGGTTTCCTTAACATGGCATATATAACGGGGGATTAGGGTATATGGCACCCCCGCCCTTTTTACACAATTGCTTATTTCTTCTGTGAAAGTCTGTGGACTCAATTAAAAATGCCTAAAAGGCCTAGGCTTTCCTAAAGTAAGAGGCAAGCTAATCAGTTTTGACTTTCTCTCAATAACAAACGTAGTTGCAAACTCTGGTTCTTTATCGAGTGCCCATAACATGACATCGGTGCTATTTTGGATTACCGTTGTACCTATTTTCTTAATCAGGTCCCCTTTTTGTAATTTCGCTTTAGAACCTGCACCGTGTTTTGATACAGAGGCAATAATAACACCCGTATTATTCGGTGCACTATCCATAGAAATTCCAATTTTACCCGCAGAGGGTAGTTTTACTTCTTCTGAAAACAGTAAGTAATCGCCATTTTTAGCACTTGGAACATCATTTATATTATTTAACACAACCGCCGTTTTTGAATGAATATGACGCTCTAATCTGTCAGGTATTCCTTGACGATTAATAATATGACCACCACCCGCTAAGATTACCATGCGCTTTGATGAGTTCTTGTTTAAGTATTTTGCGGCTGCAAATGCCATGCCTTCATCCCATGCCAACTGTGATTCAAAAAATTTCTCAAAGCCTTTGCTACTGGTACGCGAATGCATTGAAAATACTTTTTTAATTCGAGTTTTATAAGCGATATTACTCAAATCTAATACTTTGGGTAATAGTATGCGTTGCTTAGCCGTTAATCCTTTTAAACCCTTTTTGCTGATTTTCTTGGTTACTTCTTTGGGTATGTTTAAAGCCACTAATGGAATTTTATTATTTTTTGCATAGTCAAAAATGGGGCGATATAAACGGAAATCAAAACGCCAACGATCATACCATTCAGTGCCGCGCAGCATTTCGTGTTCGCTAATTTTTCCAGCGATATAATCATCTAAATAGGTCTGGTATGGCTGCTGAATCATTTCAAGCCCAATACTGGTATTATCACCCCAGTGTTTATGCATGCTTTTTATGACGGTAAGTTGATTTAAGTGATTGCCATAGTTGGTATGAATTTCACCAACTAACACGGCTCGATGTTTTGCAAGCTTAGCCGAAAACGACTGTAGTGATTTAATTTCATTTAGATCAACTGCAGTGACTTTATGCGTGTTGCTTTGTTTAGAAACTTTAATCGGCTTGCTGATTATTTTGTTTGTTGAGCAGGCATTTAGGCCAAGCGCAGTGAGTATAAAAAAGGGTAATAATGTCTGTTTAAGTATTTTCATTTTTGAATTGTAACAGTAATTTAATTCCTTGAGATAACCCATATTAAGACGTAATGAATTCAGGCATATTTTACAAACTTTTTACAAAGATGATACGCACATCTGACCTAACAACAATCAGCAAAGATTAAAGTTGAACTTCCAAATAACACAGATAAGGCGGGAAAATAAAATGAAAACATCTTGGAAGGTCCTCACTACTACAGCCACGTTGCTGATCACAACATTTGCACTACTAACATCCTCAACGCTACAAGCCAAACAGGTAACCTTAAGAGCAGAATTAGGTAATCCAATAATTGAAGCAGGCAGAAAGCAAACCACCTTCTTAAAAATAGCACTGACAGGTTTCAAGTTGGATGACCAAGAAGAAAGAACACCTGCAAATATTGCTATTGTCCTAGATAAGTCTGGCTCGATGCGTGGAGATAAATTAGAAAACGCCAAAGAAGCAGCTAAAATGGCGGTCGATTTACTCAATGAAAATGACATTATCTCAATCATTAGTTATGACTCAACAGTCAATGTGCTGGTGCCAGCAACTAAAGTCAGCGATAAAGCGAGCATCCATCGAGCAATTAGTAGAATGCGACCTAATGGCAATACCGCTTTGTTTGCGGGGGTTAGCAAAGGTGCTGCGGAAATTCGCAAGTTTTTAAGTAAGGATCGTGTTAATCGCGTTATCTTATTATCCGATGGTCAGGCGAATGTTGGCCCGAGTACGGCAACAGAACTTGGTGAGCTAGGCGCATCTTTAAGTAAAGATGGTATTACCGTAACAACGATTGGCTTAGGCACAGGTTACAATGAAGATTTAATGGCGAACCTTGCAGGGTTTAGTGATGGTAACCATGCTTTTGTTGAAAATGCTGAAGACCTTGCTAAAGTGTTCAACTATGAATTTGGCGATGTACTTTCGGTGGTTGCTCAAGATGTAGAAATTATTATTAAACTTAATAAAGATATTAAGCCAATTCGTATTTTAGGTCGTGATGGTACTATCCTTGGGCAAACCGTTAAAACCAATATGAGCCAGCTTTACAGTGAACAGGAAAAGTATGTTTTACTAGAAGTTGAAGTACCAGCAGGTAAGGCAAAGCAGAAAATTTCATTGGCTGAAGTGAACGTCGTTTATCAAAATATGCAGAGCAATAAAAAAGACAAGCTTGCTGATAATATGACGCTTGCTTATAGTGAGTCTAAAGAAGTGGTCAGACGAGCTTTAAATAGGTCAGTAGTAAAAACATCAGTGAGTTCTGTAGTAAATGAAAACAGCAAAAGAGCTTTACGCCTGCGTGACAAAGGACAGTTAAAAGAAGCACAAATACTATTACAAGAGAGTGCAGGTTATGCCAGAGACCAAGGTAGTTCACTCGGTGGTGTTGAGCAAGAAGAGTTGGATGATCTGAGTAAAGAGATTACTCTTGATGCACAAAATATTGTTGAGAAAAAAGAGTGGAATAAAAATCGTAAAGCAATGAAAGCGAAACAGTTTAAGTCTGATAAGCAACAGTCTTACTAATCAAACTATTCCTTTCCCTGATATGATTAGGGAAAGGATTTATTTCACTCGACAACGCACGTAAAAAGGTCCAAAAGTAAAATAATATGCAACAAAAAAGACTTATGATTATTCTAGCACTTATTGTGCTGCTCCCGCTGATGCTGCTTGGCTGGCAAGGCTGGAAGATTAATCAAGATAATAAACAGCTTAATGAGGTTCGCTTTAATAGTCTTGTCAGTGCCCGTTTAAATCAAGTTGATACAGTTATTCAAAGTTATTTTGAAGAGATGCAACTGAAATGGAATTTGCTGATCCCACAATGGGATTTAAGCAATGAAGCCACCCGCAAACGTATTGAGAGCAACGGAAATATTCGTCAAATTTTTATTATTGATGCGAATAAAATTCGCCGTTTTCCACCCACGAATGCTGAAATAACTGCTGCTGAAAAGAACTTTGTAGATCGACTTGCATCCGTTTGGCAAGATCCACAAATGTTATTTTCGAATCAAACCAATATTCAAACAGGTGAGCGTTTTGCTAGCCTTGACCCATCAGAGAAAAGAACAGCGCCGAGTAAATCTCTATTTGATTTTAGCTCTAGAAGCTCATTGCAAAAATCCACTAGACCCCAGGCACAATATGATTCATTAGCTGCGGCAAACTCAACTAGCTCTGCAAGTGAAGCAGTCGTATTAGTTGAAAAAACCAAGTTAAAAACGGTAGCAAGGACTAAGATCACATCTAAAAAATCCATTTCTACAAAAAGAAATATCAAACAAAAAAACTCTCGGCAGGGCTGGTATATGTGGCACTGGGGCAGTGATTCAAATTTGATTTATTGGCGACAGGATAAGCAGCAGCAGATAGTTGGTGTGGAAATGGAACCGATTCGCGTTAAGGCTGATTTGATTAGTCGCTTGCCAGATACATCTGCAAGAAAGGCGAATGAAGATGACTTTCGTTTGCGCTTATTAGATACCGCTGGGCATGTGGTTTATCAATGGGGAAATTACAATCAATCACCGAATGAACCGATGCAGAAAAAGGCTCCACTGAGTTATCCATTATCCAGCTGGTCACTTGAGTACTATGGAAAAACTTATAGTGGCTCTACTTTATCACAGTACAGTTTGTTGATTACACTGCTTGGTTTTGGTTTACTCATTTCTGGTTTAGCATGGTTTTTATATCGTGAACAAAGCCGTGAAATGCGACAAGCTGCACAGCGTGTTCAATTTGTCAGCCAGGTATCGCATGAACTAAAAACGCCACTGACCAATATTCGTATGTACGCAGAAATGCTTGAAGATCAGATTGATGATCGTGAGCAACCACGGCGTTATTTACAGGTGATTACGGATGAAAGTAAACGACTGACACGCTTGATTTCAAACGTATTAAATTTCTCACGCGCGCCACGAATTCATCTTCGCGAGGTTGATCCTGATAGCGTTATTCAACAATCTATTGATCACTTTAAGCCAGGCTTTGAGGCAAAACAGATTGCCATTGAAAGTGAACTATCAAGTGAGGGAAATATTCAAACAGACCCCGATGTGCTTGAGCAAATACTCAATAACTTACTCAGCAATGTTGAAAAATATGCAGCTGAGGGCAAGCGTGTAACGATTCAAAGTGAAATAAAAGGCAGTGATTTTATATTGCGTGTCAGAGATTATGGCAAAGGTGTTTCAAGAGGTGAACGGAAGCGAATCTTTCAGGCATTTTATCGGATTAATGACAAGATCACTGAAGGTGTAAGTGGAACAGGAATTGGTTTAACCATTGCGCAACAACAAGCGCAAAATCTTGGTGGTACATTGGAATATATTGAAGTGAAGCAGGGAGCCTGTTTTCAATTAACTCTGCCAATTAAAGCCAATCATGCTAAACCCAATTATCAAAAAAAGGGGGGGGTGCCATGAACTTAGCTTTCAATCAATTCCAGATAGGGCACGACCTCAGCGGTACACTTTACTCTGTTCAAGCAAGGATTTTAAGACTATGAAAATCTTAATCGCAGAAGATGACTTAAATATAAGAGAAGGTCTGCGTGATCTACTTTCACAAGAAGGCTATGAGATTTGTGTGGCTGAGAATGGGCGTATCGCACTGGATTTGTATGAGACTGAAAAGCCTCAGTTTGTAATTCTCGATATAATGATGCCAGAGATGGATGGCTATACTGTTTGCCGTGAAATTCGCAGTAAAGACAATGATATCCCAATTATATTCCTTAGCGCAAAGTCTGAAGAAATAGACCGTGTGATTGGTTTGGAGTTAGGGGCAGATGATTATATTAGTAAGCCATTTGGTACCCGAGAAGTTGTTGCTCGTATTCGCGCTATTACAAGGCGCTATTTAAAAACACAATCGAGTTCAATAGAGACTAACTCATTTAGTTTTGGTCAATATGAAATTTACCCGAATGAACTGCGCGCTAAACAAGGTGATCAATCAATCGACCTAAGCTTGCGTGAGATAAAAGTCTTACAAACATTGGCGCAGCACAAAGGTGATGCAGTCAGTCGAGACCAACTTTTTAATGCTTGTTGGGGTTATGATCACATGCCAAATAGCAGAACTTTGGATCAACATATTTCTAAACTACGCAAGTTAATTGAAGAAGATCCTGCTGAACCTCAATTGATAAAAACTGTGCGCGGGGTTGGTTATCGCTATGAGTAGTGTATTTAAGAATATGGCACCCCCCCCTTTTTTTGATAATTGAACCAATTTCTTTCACGCAAGGTCGCGTATTATAAGTCTTCAGCAAACCCAGAAAAGAAGTTCACTGTATTAAATACATAAGGAATAGCACAGGCTACATGAGAGCCGAGACCGCAGTCACTTAGGCTGATATTTTCAGCACCATTATTTTGCATGGTTTGTAATGCTTTGACTGCATTATGATAAGGTACAACCTCATCATTGGGGCTATGATAGAAACGTGTTGGTGCACTTGGTTTCCAATCATAAATATCATTTAGAGCAAGTTTCTCAATAATAATATGGCTACCATTGCCCTGTAAAATAGATAAAATTTCGGGCTTAAATAGCTCTGCTGTTGTATGGCTTAATTTTCTATCAATTTCACCACCTGAGTGTGTGCCATCAAAATGTGTATTTATTATTTGTTGAAAAGGTTGCTGATAGATTTCAGTAATTTTGTTTAAGGAATAAATCGAATCATAAGATTTTAATAAAAAGCTCATAAATGATGGATCATCATTGGTGACTTGATTAGATAGTGTCTTTGCTGTCTCAGATAAATCAAATGCACCAGCCCCGGCTGCTGACGCTGTGGTTACTAATTCTTGTGTAGGGTCTTCCTGTATTGCTTTTTGTAAGGCAAGTGTCGCATAGCCGCCTTCTGAGTAACCTGCTAGAAATAATTGATTATTAATTTTGATATCTTGCTGGGCGAGGTAAATCTTACTGGCTTTGAGCATGTCTAATGAGGCGCTAGCTAGTGAGTTAGCATGATGATAGGGATGAATAGTTTGCGATGACTCCACATAGCCGATGAAATCAGGCGCACTTACGATATATCCAGTTCCTGCTAATGTATTGATACCTTGAATTGAACTGGCACTTCTTGACGGGGCTTGAACATCTAGAAAAATAGTCCCATGCTGGTAGCTAAGTATTGGGCTTTTTTCTCCTGCTGCTTTTTCTGGGATGCTTAATAAACCCGATGCGGTAATTGCATTATTATTGGCATCAATACTGTTATAAATAATTTTGTAAGCATTAACCTTATAAGTTGAAAGCAACGGTCGAGTTGACGAAATTAATTTTGCACTTACTAAAGTGCCTCGTTGAGCTAGTTCTGGTGTAGGATTTGGATTTGATGTTATGGATGATGAGCCACCGCCACAGGCGCTGAGTAACAAAACAACAAAAGAAAAAAGTAGCAATTGATTAATTTTTTTCATAAATAAGCCCTTCACAATGGAAGGGCTTATTCTATACAGCTCTGTTCTCGATTAAAAGGGCAAACTAGCTTAAGTCGGACCTCTTCGTGATGCTGTTTTACGTGCACTTTCCGAAAGTACTTTTTTACGAATACGAATACTTTCTGGGGTGATTTCTACCAACTCATCATCATCAATAAACTCAAGCGCTTGTTCTAGTGTAAATTTGATTGGTTTTGTTAGGATCAAATTTTCGTCCGTACCTGCAGCACGAATGTTATTTAACTGCTTAGCTTTTAGTGGATTTACAACAAGATCATTATCACGACTATGAATGCCGATAACTTGGCCTTCATAGACTTCTTGTGCGTGGTCGATAAACATCTTGCCACGCTCTTGTAAGTTGAAGATTGCAAATGCTAATGCTTTACCGGTTGAATTCGAAACCAATACACCGTTACTACGCTGTCCAATGACTTCTTTTAAGAGTGGTCCATAATGATCAAATGAGTGATACAAAAGACCTGTTCCTGAAGTGAGTGTCATGAATTCTGTTTGGAAACCAATCAAGCCACGAGAAGGGATAACATATTCAAGGCGAACACGTCCTTTGCCATCAGCTTCCATGTTTTCTAGTTGACCTTTACGCTCTCCCATCTTTTCCATGATGCTGCCTTGATTCGTTTCTTCTACATCAATGGTCAGGTTCTCATAAGGTTCTTCACGGTTATCACCCTCACCACGGATAACAACTTCAGGGCGAGAAACGGCAACTTCAAAACCTTCGCGGCGCATATTTTCAATTAAGATACCAAGGTGTAATTCACCACGACCTGAAACTTTAAATTTATCAACGTCATCACCTTGCTCGACTCGAAGTGCTACGTTGTGTAATAACTCTTCTTCTAGACGTTCTTGGATATTTCTTGAAGTAACGTACTTACCTTCTTTACCCGCGAATGGTGAGTTGTTCACTTGGAAAGTCATACTCACTGTTGGCTCGTCAACCGTCATAGGAGGCAGTGCTTCAACATGATCTGGATCACATAAAGTATCAGATATATGAAGTTTATCCATACCCGTGAAAGCGATGATGTCACCCGCTTGGGCTTCATTCACATCAATACGATCAAGACCGTGGAAACCCATTGGTTGCAAGATACGTCCGTTACGAATCTTGCCGTCATCACCGATAACTTTAACGGCAGAGTTCTTTTTGATCTTACCCTGTTTAATACGACCGATACCGATTAAACCTGTGTAAGAGTTGTAGTCCAATTGACTCACCTGCATTTGGAAAGGTGCATTAGGATCAACATCTGGGTGATTAACATTATCTACAATCGATTGGAATAAAGGTGTCATATCACCTTCACTAACATCTTCTTCTAAACCAGCGTAACCGTTAATAGCAGAAGCATAAACGACTGGGAAATCAAGTTGCTCATCCGTAGCACCAAGCTTATCAAACAATTCAAATGTTTGATCTAATGCCCAATCAGGGCGAGCACCAGGACGGTCAATTTTATTGATAACAACAACTGGAACAAAGCCCATTGCGAAAGCTTTTGATGTAACAAAACGTGTTTGAGGCATAGGGCCATCAACCGCATCAACCAGTAATAATACTGAATCAACCATAGAAAGAACACGTTCAACCTCACCACCAAAATCGGCGTGACCTGGTGTGTCAACGATATT
>CAZWEA010000019.1:0-14604 GCA_964632635.1 uncultured Cocleimonas sp.
GAGGTCTCAGCTCTTAAACTAGCAGAGCAGGTGAGTATAAAAGAAGCTTTTCTACAACGTAATCAAAAACATTCCGAACAACTTCAAAACCATCAAGATCAATTGCAACAAACGATGCATAAAATGATTAGTCGATTGGATAATTTTCGCAGTGAATACCGCATGGCAAAGTCGACTGGCAGAATGCAAAATGCTCAGAGTAAGTTAGCCTCGCATAGTAGCGGTTCCTTATCACGTTTTGGCGATATGCAGGATTCTTTAGACCGAATTCGTGAAAAGCAGCAACAATTCTCTGATGAAATGAATGCAATGGATCAGATAAATGCAGATCTTTCAGGTCAACAAGAGAATGATGATATTGTCCTAAAAGCTTCAGCAAATGAAATTTTAAATCGCGTTAAAAGCAATAATAAGGAGGTGTAGAATGCTGAGGTCAATATTAGTATTGTTATTAATAGGGGCACTCAGTGGCTGTTCAGGCTTAGTTAGTCATAAGTCTGGGCAGCAAACCATATCGAGTAGCCTATCGACGTTCCTTTATCCTAAGAACAATTCCAAAGTTAAAATAAAGCCACAAATTCCTGTTTTAAAACTACCTGTAAAAGTTGGTTTGGCATTCTTGCCATCAGATAATTGGAGAGCTAATAGTTTTGATGAAAGCAGTAAGTATAAATTACTCACTAAAGTAAAAGAGTCATTTGGGAAGCATCAATACATTGATAGTATTTCAATTATTCCAAGTGCTTATTTAAGAAATAAAAACCTAAAAGGAAGCAGTGGTTTTGATGTGCTAAGCCAACTTTCTCGTTTGCATGATGTCGATGTTATCGCATTGGTTTCTTATGATCAATTAACTCAATCGCATCACAATAATGCCTCGCTTTTATATTGGACTATTGTTGGACTGTATGTGATTCCTGGTAATGAAAATAGCATTCAGACATTTGTCGATACAGCTGTTTTTGATATTAGAAGTCGCAATATGTTAATGCGCGCACCAGGTGTTAGTAAATTAAAAAAGCGCTCAACAGCCATAGGTGTTGATAGTGTTATGAATGAAAAATCAATGCAGGGGTTTGATCTGGCATTTGATGACATGATTGTTAATTTAGATGCTGAATTAGCTCGTTTTAGAGAGCGTGCTAAAAAAGATAATAGTGTTAAAATTCAACACCGTCAGGGGTATACAGGCGGCGGCGCCTTCGGTTTTATCCTGCTTGCTTTACTCTTTCTTGCAATGAGTAAGGGATTTAGGGGGTCAAATTGAGCAATTGTGTAAAAATAGGGGGGGTGCCATTTGTACAATTAAGGGATCTTTGTAGCTAAAGGAATGCTGAGGCGACCTTTGCTACAGCAGTTCCTAAGATGAGGTGTTGTTCGGCATCAAGGTGAATTCCATCTTGCTTATTTGCTTCAATAACCGTGTTAGAATCAAAAAAATGAACTGAGCTTTCTTCAGCTATTTTCTGTAGCTCACTATTTATACCAGCTCCACGTTTTTCTGCACCCATAAATTTATTGGCAATAGCTCCCTGAGGGTTACTTATAAGAGGAGGAGCAACGACCATGATTTCTGGTATTGGCATTTCAGGTTCTATCGGCGCTTTGCGGATGATATCAATTAACGTTGCCATTCCCTGTCCAGATAAAAAGGCTGAGTTATTATGCGTACACTGAAAATCATTGTGACCCAGCATTATAATAACCAGTGCTAATGGCGAGTGCATTTCAATTACTTGTGCCAGCCCTTTGGAGCCATCACGACCATCTTTGAAAGGATCACTCCAAACTGTTCTACGTCCATTTAGGCAGTTTTCATGAATGCGAATATTTGCCCCCAATTGATTAATTGATTTCTCAAATATTCCTGGCCAACGCTTATCAAAACTTAGACGTTTTCGTGTAGTTGGTATAATTCCCCACGTAAGAGAGTCAGAATAAATTAAAATATGTTTCATTACTGGTGACTATTTCAGAGTACTTAATTTTTTGAGAATAGAGCGGATCTCATTAGTAGTGGAATGGAGGTCATCCTCAAGATGATCAACTTGTTTAAGTAATAATTCAATTTTATCTTTGTCACTTTGATGTGTATTCACAAGTGAATCAAGCTCAGTAGTCACTTGTTGTAAGAATGGAGATATTTCAAATATTTCTCGTGATCCATTTGGTGACTCTTTATCTGTCACCATTTTAGCAGCACGTCCAAACTTAAAAGTCTTTCGTTGTGGTAGAAAAGAACCTTGTTTGCGTTTGTAGGAGATTTTTAAAACATCTCGATCTTTTCTATTTTGGTGCAATGTGTAATGAGTTATTTCATCAAAACAACAAATACCCATTTCGGTTAAAGCAGGATAGTTACTCATGCTTGAAGTCTCCTGATAGTTAATAAGTTAAATATGTATTTTTTGTAAGGTTGCCTACATGAAGTATTCTCATTTGAGATGTTTTCTAGATGGAAATTAACAGCGGTGCCCTATACTTATAGGACACAATCAAAACTTTACAAGTTAATTTTTCTGGCATCTAGAAAGAGTACACTTACGGTTTTTAATTATAAGAGTCATTTATAGGGGGCAACTCCAACTTTTTAACTCACGATTTATAATGTGGCACGTTGAGAGCTTAAAAAAGACTATTTTTGATTTTTATCATTAATTCGCAGTATTATTAACGATTAGTCGAATTAAAATGGAATAATAAGTCCTATTGAAAGGGCACCCCCGTGCTTTTTACACAATTCTATTTAATCGCTAGTTATTTAAGTTCGTAGATATAGAGAAGATTTTCTAACTTTAATCAGGAATAACTTTGGACAAACAAAACAAAAATAATTTACCTATCATTATTATTGGAACGGGTCCCGTTGGGATAAAGTTAGTACATGAACTTGTAGCTCGACAGCCAAGCGTAACAATCAAGATATTTGGTGGTGAAGAGCAACAACCTTATAGTCGAGAGAATTTATCGAGGTTACTCGCTGGGGATGTTGCAAAAGAATCACTATTTTCAACAAATGAAATCAAACCTTCCAAAAATATAGAAACTTATCTTAATAATCTTATCGTAAACATTGACCCTAAAAAGTCTGAAGTTACCGATAGCAAAGGTGACGTGCATTCTTACCAGAAGCTAGTATTTGCTGTAGGTTCCTTTCCCCGTAGGATGAATATTCCAGGCGCCGATTTAAAGAATGTATTTACCTTTCGTAATATGGAAGATGCCGAGCTATTGAAAAGCCGCCAAATAAGTAGCCGCCGAACCGTAGTTATTGGTGGTGGACTAGTCGGTATTGATACAGCATATGCGATGAATCAACATAATACCCAAGTAACGGTGATTGAAAGTAGCCCCCGTTTAATGAGCCAACTTCTGGATGATCATGCCTCTATTTACCTTCGCCTTTTTCTTGATGACTTAGGTGTTGATGTGCGTAATGAAACAGATGTAATGCGGATTGAAGGTGACACGAAAGTAAAGCAAGTTGTGTTAGACGATGGTGAGATAATACTCTGTGATACGGTTATTATATCGATTGGAATTACGCCTAATATTAAATTGGCAGAAAGTATTGGTCTGAAAGTAAATAGAGGTATTGTGGTTAATGACTATTTGCAAACCAGTACAGAGAATATCTATGCCATTGGAGAATGCACTGAACATCGTAATCGTATCTATGGAATTGTACAGCCAGGCTTTGATCAAGCGACTGTATTGGCAAACAACATTACTGGAATAAAAGAAAAATATACAGGAACAGTTACCGCTAGCGAATTGGGTGTTGTTGCCTACCCAATTTTAAGTATTGGTGATAATGGTGAAGGCGCCACAGATAATAAAGAATATAGGTACCGAGATATTAAAAAAATGACCTACCGAAAACTGGTACTTAATCATGGTCATTTACAAGGAGTAGTCGCAGCAGGTCATTGGAAAAATAGTAAAGACTATATTGAAATGGTTGAAAGCAAACAGCATGTCTGGCCATGGCAGGCGAAAAAATTTATGCGCACGGGAGATTTGTAACGATTACTTTGAGATTTCTAGGTAATAACAGTTGGTTCATGCATACCCGTATAGCCGATGATGTTAGCAAGTAATTCCGCTGTTTCTATTAGATCATACAATGCTTCTTGGGTATCAAGGTCATGTAGTTTTATCTCTTCAATATAACGCTCAATATAAAGACGAAGAGTGGCACCACCCGTACCTGTGCCAGATAATCTAAAGATAATTCTAGCACCATCATCGAATAAAATCCGAATGCCTTGATTTTCACTAATAGAGCCATCAACAGGGTCTGTATAACTGAAATTATCAGCAGTTGTGATAATCCGACCATTGAAAGCCCGACCCGGTAAGGAGCTTAGGTTTCCTTGTAAAACACTGATAAGTTTATCAGCTGATTCAACTGGAATATCTTCATAGTCGTGGCGCGTATAATAGTTACGTCCATATTCTGCCCAGTGTTGGCGAACAATATCCTCAACACTTTGTTTTCGTATCGCAAGAATATTTAGCCAGCACAATACTGCCCAAAGCCCATCTTTTTCACGGATATGATTTGAGCCAGTGCCAAAGCTTTCTTCACCGCAAAATGTAATTCTCTCATCATCCAGTAGGTTACCAAAAAACTTCCAGCCAGTAGGTGTCTCGTAACAAGGAATACCTAGTTTCTTAGCGACTAAGTCGGGTGCTTGACTGGTTGGCATCGAGCGCCCAATACCTTTTAAACCATCTTTATAAGCTGGTATCAGATGAGCATTGGCGGCAATTACCGCTAAGGAATCACTGGGTGTAACAAAGAAATAATCACCCATAATCATATTGCGGTCGCCATCGCCATCAGATGCCGCACCAAAATTAGGGGTTAAGCCCGTTTCTGCGACATCATACATCTCATCAACAAGTTGCTTAGCATGGACTAAATTAGGGTCGGGATGACCACCACCAAAATTGGGAAGGCATTCGGCTCGTATCACAGAACCTTCATCTGCCCCAAGAATTTGTTCTAATATCTTAGTGGCATAAGGACCCGTAACCGCGTGCATTGCATCAAAACAAAGTGTAAATTCATCAGAGTTAATCAATGCTTGAATTTGACTAAAATCGAAAATAGAAGTCATTAACTTTGCATAGGCTTCCACAGAGTCGATGATTTCAATCTGTAATCTATCGATGGTGTAATCACCCATTAAATCAAGTGGAATACCTTTTATGGTAGCAATATTGTATTGCTCTATTTTCTTTGATTGTTCAAAGACGGCATTGGTAAACTCTTCAGGAGCAGGGCCACCATTGCTAATATTGTACTTAATCCCAAAGTCACCATCCATCCCACCTGGATTATGACTAGCAGAAAGAATAATGCCGCCGAGTGCTTTATTTTTGCGGATTAAATGAGAAACAGCCGGCGTGGAAAGAATACCACCTTGCCCGACAATGACTTTTTTTACGCCATTAGCAGCTGCCATGCGTAAAATTATCTGGATAGCTTCTCGATTATAATACCGACCATCACCGCCGAGGATAAGTGTAGAGCCCTCTAATTCGGGTAAACAG
The DNA here is from genome assembly GCA_964632635.1 of uncultured Cocleimonas sp. Classification (GTDB taxonomy): domain Bacteria; phylum Pseudomonadota; class Gammaproteobacteria; order Thiotrichales; family Thiotrichaceae; genus Cocleimonas. The sequence goes on from CAZWEA010000019.1 coordinate 5,563, forward strand.
TTAAAAATAGACTGAACAAAGTTCTGCAAATAATCGGTTTGCTTGAACACCTGCACTTTTTTTCTCAATCCTGAGGTTCCAGGTTTTTGATCAGTATAGGCTTGAGTTCTAACGGGTTGTGTTTTAAGTGGTTTGCTGTAATACATGCTTTCTTGTTAAAATATAATCAATGATAGTAAAAAATAAAAAAACTGAAGCCTTTGAACCAAGGCCCCGCTCATTTATCCATTTAATGGATATGTATGAAAGTAATTATATACGTCTTCGTCTGTTTTGTGGGGATATTCGTCAACTTCCTGATGAAACAATTTCATCCGTCCCAGGAGGTGTGCCCGTACGCCTTACGGTGCTTGAAAGGGCAAGTCAAACAACGTTGTTAATGCTGACCTATTTATTTGATGATGAACAGAAACGACCTAACTTGAAAATTCAAGTTTACCATGACTCCAGACAGGCTGATGTCATTAGCCGTAATTGTCGTATAACGGGGCGTGAAATGCGTTTATGGGAAGAGAAGATAGATAGTGTTTTACTCTGCCGATGGCGCTTGAATCGCTTTTTATATAAGTGGTTGGGTTATCTAGATCATCAAGGGCATGATTTTAAAGTCAAATAAATAAGCAAGGTTAATTCTTGACTAAATTACTTGGTTTCTAATATACTTGACTAAAATAGTATGAAATTAGTGTGTCACCCTAATAAAAAGGCACACAGAGTCAAGCGAGGAATCTAGATCATGAAACTTTCAACAAAAGGGCGTTATGCCGTAACCGCAATGATGGATTTAGCGATTCATGATAGAGATGGTCCAGTAACACTCGCTGATATATCAAATTGTCAGGGAATTTCACTCTCCTATTTAGAGCAGTTATTTTCTAAGTTGCGCCAAAGCGGTTTAGTAGAAGGAGTACGAGGTCCAGGTGGTGGTTATCGTCTGGCTAGGACAGCTGATAAAATCAGTGTTGCCGATGTGATAATGGCAGTTGACGAATCTATTGATAGCACACGTTGCAAGGGAGATTTAAATTGTAACCGAGGATCACGCTGTCTGACTCATCACTTATGGAATGATCTAAGTGATCAGCTCTATGACTTTTTAAATAATATTACCTTGGCTGAGTTTATTAAAAACCCTGAAGTCAAAAAGATTTCACAACGCATGGACTCCACAGCAAGTCGAATTGCGAACATGTTTCCACCTCGTTCTAAAGCAAGTTAACTGTGATTTTTTGTTATTATACCAAAGGAAGCTCTGAATAAGTCTCTAAAGTGACCTATACTGAGGTCAATGGGACATAGTTTAAAAGATCGGTCATCACAAGAAATCAAACATACTCTGGAGCTTTCGCCGAATACCCCTTTATGGCAGCGTGTGCCTACTAAAGATGAATCGGGTAAATACTTAGGAGACTTTATGATGATTATCCCTAAGTTGAAAATAGCAAGTCCTGAACATCAAAAGTACACACTTGATGCACTAAATTGTGTTTTAAACCGATACCAAGAAACCATTGTTTTTGCTGATTTAAATTTTAAAATGAATTTATTGTGGATATCAATTCGACCGGTGCACGGCATTATTGCAGAAATTTCAGCTGCCATTATTGAGTCTGTTCCAGAGGCAAAAATCATATCAGAACGTCCGCCAATCAGTCGTTAACGTTTTATTAAAGTACCCACACCTTCATCTGTTAATAACTCTAACAATATCGCATGAGGTACGCGCCCATCAATAATACAAGCGGATTCAGTACCAGCATCAACTGCATCTAAAGCACATTGTAGCTTGGGTAACATACCGCCTTGAATCGTGCCATCTTCAGTCAATGATTGAATTTTCTCTTTATTAAGACCGGTCAGAAGCTCACCACTTTTATCTAAAACCCCCGGTGTATTGGTTAATAAAAGTAATCTTTCTGCACCTAACACAGCCGCCATTTCTCCAGCAACTAAATCGGCATTGATATTGTAAGAAGCACCATCTTCTCCTACGCCAATGGGTGCTATAACAGGAATGAAATTTTCACTATCGAGTAACTTTACAATGCCTGCATTAATTTTAGTTACCGAGCCAACATGCCCTAAATCAATTATCTCTGAAGGTTGATCTGCTGTTTCCTTACTTTTTAGATTAAGTTTTTCAGCAATAATGAGATTACCATCTTTTCCTGTTAAGCCAACAGCACGTCCACCTGCTTGATTAATATTATTAACAATCTGCTTATTCACCAAACCACCCAAAACCATCTGCACAATATCCATGGTTTCACTATCGGTAACGCGCATACCTTCAATAAATTGGCTTTCTTTACCAACTTGTTCGAGTAGCTTACCAATTTGGGGCCCACCACCGTGGACGATAACGGGATTAATACCAACCTGTTTAAGCAACACAACATCATGAGCAAAGCTTTCTTTAAGCTTCTCATCTGTCATCGCATTACCCCCGTATTTTATAACAACGGTTTTCCCCGAGTAGCGCTGAATATAGGGTAGGGCTTCCGTTAATATATGGGCATTTTGTTTAGCATTTGAATCAGGCATATTAGGACATTATTTATATTTAGAAACTGTATTAAACAAGAAATTGGCGCATAAAACAGCTTTAAATATGCAATTGTGTAAAAAAGGGGGGGGTGCCATTATAATTAAGCCCGTATTTTATATGAACTCATTGGAAGTGATAGTAGATTAGAAAGGAATTTCTTGTGAATTATTCGTTTTCTCAAATTCAATACGAAACTGTTGTTTTATTTCCTCTAGGCGTTGTTCTGAATCAGCTTCAAAACGAAAGCCAAGACAGGCGCTGGTATTAGACGAGCGAATCAGTCCCCAGCCATTATCATAATCAACCCGTAAGCCATCAATTAATGAGAGATCAGCGCCAGAAAAATCTGCTCGTCGTATAAACTGATCGACAAGTTCTTCTGCCTGAGAAACACTTTCCATATGCATTTTATATTCGGGTGTGGAGTAGCTGTCAGGAATGTTTTGGAAAATCTCACTACTGCTTAGTTTACTTTTAGATAAAATTTCTAGGAGTCGAGCAGCAACATAGGGGCCATCATCAAAATTTGACCAGCGATCGGGCATCACGATATGACCACTAAATTCACCGCCCATAATGGCATTCAAACGTTGCATTTGCATTTTTAAAATAGAGTGACCACTAACACACATGGATGGTTGCCCACCTGCTTGGCGTATAGATTTTGGTAGCAAATAGCTACATTTAACATCAAAAACAACACGTGATCCGGGGTTTTTCTTTAAAACGTCTTGTGCCAGTAAGATCATGATTCGATCTGGCCAGAGAATTTTACCCTCACTATCTACGGCAATCATACGATCACCATCGCCATCAAAGGCAATACCAATATCGAGTTTATTTTTCTTTACTAAATCGATCAGTGAGGTTAAATTTTCTGGAACGGTAGGATCGGGAGAGTGATTTGGAAATGTCCCATCCAGCTCACAAAATAAAGGACTAACATCACAACCTAGCTGTGTAAAAAGTGATTCTGCAAAGAGTGAGGTTGCCCCATTACTGGCATCGATTCCTATGCGAAGTGAGCGATCTAATTTAATATTATCGACAATCGCTTGTTGATAATGCTCATTGACATTATCGTGTGTTTCTATTTTTCCTTGTTGGGAAACATCAAAGCTATCTCGCATAATATCAAAATAGAGCGTTTCAATAACAAGTGCTGTGAGCGGTGTTGATTCGTAGACAATTTTAATTCCATTATGATCAGGTGGGTTGTGGCTGCCTGTGACCATAACAGAATTTGGAATATCTAAATGCTCTAGTGAAAAATAGACCACGGGTGTAGCAGTGAGCCCGATATCAGCAACATTACAACCAACCGATGTAAGTCCTTCGATTAGTTTATTTGAGATTGATTCGCTACTAAATCGACCATCACGGCCAATAATAATATGCGGTGAGTTGCGTTTAACTAATTGTTGGCCAATGGCTTTCCCAATAAGATAGGCATCTTGATAGTTATTATCCAGACACCAGTCTTTATCTATTTTTCCACGAATGTCATAGGCGCGGAAAATTTCTTTATTGATTGTAGCTATTGTCACTTTTTACTTTTTTCCTGAATGACCAAAACCACCTGCACCGCGCTCGCTATCATCAAAAGACTCAACTTGGTTAAGCGCTACTTGAATGACAGGAATTATCACTAGTTGCGCAATACGTTCCCCTTCTTTAATAGTGTATTCTTTATCTCCTCGATTCCAGCAAGAAATAAATAATTGACCTTGATAATCTGAATCAATTAAGCCAACAAGATTTCCCAGTACAATGCCATGTTTATGCCCTAAACCAGAACGAGGTAAGATAGTGGCCGCGAGTGAGGGGTCTTCTATATGAATTGCAATACCCGTTGGAATAAGGTGTGTTTCACCAGGTTTTACAGTGAGTGAATCATCAATACAAGCACGCAAATCCATACCAGCTGAGCCTATGGTAGCGTAGTGGGGAAGGGGGATAGTGTCGCCGATACGTTTGTCGAGAATTTTATAATCTATACTGTGATTCGCACTTTCCATAGTGTTCTTTTGCCTCTGTAAAAATCCATTTTTTATAGGTAGCTATTAGTGTTTGTTTGGGTCAATTTTGTTGAAAATATTGTTCAGTAATTATTCTCATTAATTCCATGGCTAATATTTGTTTGCTTTTTTCGGGTAAAGAAATGTGACCTTCTTTCCAGATGACCTCCAATTGATTGGTATCTTTGTCAAATCCCTTATTCTTTCCAACTTGATTGGCAACAATCATATCGAGTTTTTTACGTGCCATTTTGTCTTTAGCGTGTTTTATCAAATGCTCAGTTTCAGCAGCAAAGCCTACACTAAATACATCAGGAAAGTTTTGAGATACATCATTTAATATGTCAGGATTAATTTTAAGTTTTAGTGTTAATGGATCGTCATTTTTCTTGATTTTTTGAGTAGCTATATTATCTGCTGCATAATCAGAAACTGCCGCAGTGGCGATAAAAATATCAGCATCTTCGACTAATTCAAACGTTTGTTTACGCATCTCTACTGCTGACTCAACAAACATTCGGTGAACACCTAATGGTGCTTCTAATGTAACGGGTCCTGAAACAATGGTCACTTCAGCCCCTAGTTGCTGGGCTGCTTTTGCAATGGCATAGCCCATTTTTCCAGAGCTACGATTTGTAATATAGCGAACAGGATCAATCGCTTCGCGTGTTGGCCCTGCTGTTATAAGAACTTTTTTACCCGCAAGTACTTTATTGTTTTCATTCTCATTGCTGTTTATTTTAGATTCAATAATGTCAGCTAATTGTTGTGGCTCAAGCATTCGTCCAACACCTATCTCCCCACAAGCTTGTTCACCGCTAGCAGGGCCGTGGAGTGTATAGCCATATTTTACGAGAGTATTTTTGTTTTGCTGAGTCGCAGGGTGTTTCCACATCACACGATTCATTGCAGGGGCAAGATGAATAGGGGCTTCACTGGCAAGACATAGGGTGCTGAGTAAGTCATTTGCATGTCCATGAGCTAAGCGTGCCATTAAATCAGCAGTAGCAGGCGCTATCATGATTAAATCTGCCCAGCGTGCTAATTCAATATGGCCCATCGCTGCTTCTGCTTCAAGATCTAGCAAATCAGTGTGTACAGGATTTCCAGTTAAGGCTTGCAATGTAAGTGGTGTGATAAATTCGCAAGCAGCTTGGGTCATGCAGACGCGCACACTAGCGCCTTTTTTAATCAGCGCACGTACAAGCTCAGCCGTTTTATAAGCCGCAATACCCCCGCTTATCCCAATAAGTATCTGTTTGTTTTTTAATTCTGACATAATTATTAATTATTATAACAAATCTCCATTTTTCAAGTGACCTAACTTGATGATAGGTTAAATATATTATATATGGCAATTACAGATTGGGCTTTAGAAGATAGACCCAGAGAAAAATTATTAGCAAAAGGCGCTGCAGCATTGACAGATGCAGAGCTACTCGCGATATTTTTACGCACTGGAATCAAAGGTAAATCTGCTGTGGATCTTGCGAGAGATCTACTTAGTAATAATGGTGGTTTATCATCACTGTTAGGGGCTGATGAAAAACAGTTCTGTGAAAGCAAGGGTGTGGGTCAGGCAAAATTCGTGCAGTTACAAGCCGTCGTAGAAATGAGCCGCCGCCACTTAGAAGAAAAAATTAAACGTGGTAATGCAATGCAAAACGTAGAGGACGTAAAACACTATTTACAATCGCGTTTGCAGCAATATCCTTTTGAAGTATTTGCCTGTTTATTTCTTGATAATAAACATCGTGTGATTGAATATGAAGAGTTGTTTAGAGGCACGATAGATCAAGCCAGCGTTCATCCGCGTGAAGTTGTACGTCGTGTATTACATCACAATGCCGCAGCTATCGTACTGGCACATAATCATCCTTCTGGTGTTTCAGAACCCAGTCAGTCCGATAATATGATCACTCAAAAACTAAAAGATGCGCTGCAAATGATAGATGTACGTTTGCTCGATCATTTCATTATTGGAGATGAAACTGTCTCTTATGCTGAACGTGGTTTGCTTTAGAAAAACAGCCTAATTGTGTAAAAAGAGGGGGGGTGCCATATGCATTATTTACAAGTAGGAAATCTCTTTAAGCTCCTTATTTACCCGTTTACACGGCTTTTATTGTGCTAACTCTCTAAGATATTGCTTTCGTTTTGCAGGAAGCATATTCCGCAATTTCTTACGCAAAGTCCTACGCTCGATTTTTGTCATACTCTTAAATTTATTCCTTAGATTTTTACGCAATGGTTTTGGTAATTGCTGAAACCAACGTCTTTGCTGCCTAATTTTTTTCTTACGCTGTGGTGATAAATCACGGAAGCGGTTATAACGTTGACGAGCTATTTTACGTTCTTCTTTGCTGAGATTTTTCCAGCGTTTGAAACGTTTTTTCATTCGTTTTCTTTGGCTTGGGTTTAGCGTGTCCCAGCGATTAGCAGCTTTGCTTAGTTTTTGTTGGCGTTGTTCGGGGAGTTTGTCCCAGCGGTTTTCAAATGGCTTGAGCACTTGCTGCTGCTCTGCTGTGAGAGACTGCCAGTCTAGGGCGCTCGCTTGTGTGCTTACTGCCAATATTAAAACTAGGGAGAATATTGTTGTTATTCGTTTAATCTTTTTCATCATGTTTCTCATTTTTGGTTCTTATATCGATGGACTCATCATCAATCCACTGTTCAAAGCCATCGCCGGTGGCTTCTTCCATTTCGGCTAAAAACTCCAGAAAATCCTCATTAATATCATCTTGTTTTGTATCACTTTTAGCAGGGGTTGATAAAAGTAATAAAACAAAAAGCAAGCTAAGGTAGTTAGCCTTCATCAAGTGAATCACCTAGCCACTCATAAAATTCCAATTGCGTGTATAAATCTAATTCTGATTCAGTAGTGAGTATTTCTAAATCATCAAAAGGTGAAATTTTATTTGATGACATAAGGTTAGGCACAAGCATAAAAGTCAAAACACTGGCAAGTGCTAAACCCACTCCGGTACCTGTCAACCACTTGGCTGTTTTGTACGATCTCTTATGATGTTGTGCCAATGCATTTTCACGTGCAACACGCAAATGTTGTAAGGTTTGGCTATCTAAGGAATCAGCTTGCCTGTCTAATGCTTTTTTTGTATCTTGATCTAACCTTGATTGTTTCATAATGCGTAATCCTTCAAACGTATTCTAAGTGTCGCCAGCGCTCTTGAGTAATGTGTTTTTACGCTACCTTCTGAGCATTTCATAATGTCACTGGTTTCCCGCGTGCTGTATTCCTCCCATGCTCTAAGCATAAAAGCTTGTTTTTGCCGTAATGGCAATGTGCTAACAGCGGCTTCAAGTGACTGACTAAACTCAAGACTATTTACACCCTGTTCAGGTAATCGGTCTTCGTCTTTGCTGTGGTTTTCCAATGGAGCATCAATCAACTCATCTTCATTGGGATCCTTTTTTCCTAACCAGCTTCGCCACCGATTCCTAACTTTTTGTCGACGGTGCCAGTCATTAATGTGACTTTGTAAAATTCGATGAAACAAGGGAGCCCATTCGTGGCTTTTCTTATTTGAGTATTTAGTGACTAACTTTAGCATCGCGTCTTGGACAATATCCAAGGCGACTTCCTCATCCTTAGTCGCTATTCGTGCCATTACAAAAGCGCGCTTTTCACTGTGAATAAGAAAATCTTCTATGTTAGTCAATGGTTTCAAATTTTTCCCTTGTTTCTCCTATTAACGCACCACATAAGAATTGGTTGACAACGATTTGATGTTTTTTTTAGAGAGCGTTATGACAAAAATATTTACAATCGCTTTGTCAACCAATTGTAAACGAGTTCGTTGTATAGGACATGGGCAGAAAATCTACACCCTATACCGATTATTATTAACAGGATATTCTTATTATGAAAACCCTTATAAAAAACATATTTACAACTACTCTATTAATTACCGTCTCGGCATATGCTCAAACAGCCGTTGCAGCAACGAATAGCCCAGGCATTGACAATAAACAAGAAAATCAACAAATCAGAATAGCGCAGGGTGTTTACTCGGGTGAGTTAACAGGAAATGAAGCTTGGAGACTTGAGAAACAACAATATAAAACGTATAAAAAAGAACAACGTTTTAAAGCGGATGGAAATTTTAATCGTCGTGAACGTGCCGTGATTCATCATGATTTGGTGCATTCATCAAACAATATTTATAAGCAAAAGCATGATAGACAAGCTCAAGGTCAGTATCGCTGGGGTAAAAAAAGCCCGACGATTAATAAAAGACAAAAACAGCAAAAGAAGCGTATCAGACAAGGGGTTAGTAGTGGTTCATTGACACATCGTGAAGCAAAAAAGTTAAGACACCAACAAGCTAGAATTCAACACAAAAAACGCCGATTCAAAGCCGATGGTAACTTTAGCAAACGTGAACGTTTAAAAATTCATAAAAAACAAAATAGAGCTTCAAAGAATATTTACCGTAAGAAGCATAATGTGAAGTA
>CAZWEA010000019.1:14704-30546 GCA_964632635.1 uncultured Cocleimonas sp.
TAATACTTTGTGAATAGGGCAACGATCTGCAATTTCAAGCATGCGGTTGTGTTGTTCTTCAGTAAAATCCCCTTCGATATGTATCTTACGGGTGATTCTTGCAGCCGTTTTTTCTATGTTATTTGGGGGGATATAATTTAAGCGCACCGAGATTACGTCGAGGTTAATGTTTTTCATCTCTGCATACATGGTAAGGGTGATTGAAGTGCAGCTTCCCAATGAAGAAAGTAACAGGTCAAATGGTGCAGGGCCTTTATCATCTCCCTTAAGGTCTTTGGGTTCATCAGAGTAAATAGTATGGTTGCCCGTCGTTATTTTTTGGGTGTAGTGATTGGTAGTATTTTCTACTAAAACTTCTTTCATTCTGTCTCCCTGATGTTATTGGTATACAGTAAGAATAGTAGAAATTACCTAAAAAACTCATTTCTTAGATGGCACCCCCCCCTTTTTTACAAGATTGTATCTCTATATGAACGGTTATTTACCCATTAATTTCTGTAACACTAGGTCAATTTCCGTATCCTGCCAATCCATAGCACCTGTAGCGGCATAGCGAGCTTTTCCAGTTTTGTCGATAATATAATTACTGGGGTAAACGTAGACTTTCCAGTCCTCAGTCGCTTGCGAGTCAAGGTCTTGTAAGAGTGGAAAATTAATATTCATCATTCCCGTGAATCTTGTAATGGTATTAGCATCTTCACGAACATTCACCGCTAAAATTTCAAGTTGATCTTTATACTTTGCTTTTAGTTTAACCAGTGAGGGCATCTCTTCAATGCAGGGCCCACACCAGCTAGCCCAAAAGCTAACTAAGACTACTTTCCCTTTGTAATCATCGAGATGATGTCGTTTTCCGTGAATATCATTCAAGTTAAGTTTTTTCGTTTCAACCGTAATTTTATGTAATTTAGAAAGCCGTCTTGTACGTTTATGTCTATTGTAGTTTTGGAGTGGTTTTATTGCAGCGGCAGGTGTTTGTTGTAACAGTGATAGGGCGTTTGAAAATTGTTTTGGAAATGCATGCTTTTCTTGTAAATCTGCCTCAGTAAGGTCTTCAATATCTCTGGCATGAAAACCTCCAGATACCTTAGCCAGAATGTGCGAGTAAACGGGACTACCGCCTTTTTCAAGCTCTTTAACTAATTGAGGGTGTGGTACAAATCGTGGTGAGCGTTCTGCTTGAAAAATGTATAAAGGTAGGTTGCTAAACGCGGTAATTTTAAGATAAGTCAATGACTTACCAATGTTTGGTACGCCTTTATGTAAATAAGGAGAAACCATAATTATCCCACCCAAAGAGTGATTACCCTGTGTTTGTAAATGGTGTGTAGCATTTAAAATAAGGCTATTCATACGACCACTTGCAACAATAAATAATTTATCATTTGGCTTACTGAGCTGCTTCGAATAATGACTAATTAAGTCCTCAACATCCTGCTGTGGAATTTTCTCTAATGCTGATCGTGAAGGCGTAATATCATAACTATCTAGCCAATCTGGCATAAGAATTTTGATGGATTGTTTTTGGCTAATATCGAGTATAGTTTTCTGTAATTCTTCACTGATACCACGTTCTGAATGCATCCATAAAACCAAATGCTTAGCTTTATCATCACCATATTCTTCAATATTAACTTCTTGTTCAGATGGTAACGTAAGGGTTTCAGCATGGGCAGAGAAAGCCAGCAGTAACAATGGAATTAAAAAGCAACGACATATCATGCTTTAAGATGATAACACTGACGTTAGAACTTTGATATTAGGTAAAAGTGAAAAAAGGGTGGGGGTGCCATTATAAACTAGAGTTAATTTGTATAGGGCACCCCCCGTGTTTTTACAAGATTGGAGCTATGGGTTGCAGTAGCGCAGTGTTTTATTTAACAATGGCTTCCCAAGCTTCTAGGTTATTTAACATAAACGTATCAATTGCCGCTGATGCCTTTTCAATCAGTTCTTTTCCTGAAACTGTACCTGAAACTATAAATTTCTCTGTATCATCATGATGAGTAAATTCTGCGCCATGTACACTCATTATTGCTTCTGTAATCGTTTTTGAAAGTTCAGAAGCAAATGGTTCTTCACGCATAAATTCGCCAGCTGAAAATGTGAGCTGCCAAGGGTATTCTTCATCATCGATTTTCGCTGCATAAACACTGTGTAAATCTTGATGTTCTTTGCTACAAACTCTTAACCATTCCTCGAATACTTCTCCATCTTGTGGCTCAATTTGCTTAACTTCGATTTCTGTTGGGAAAAGCGGTTGTTGTTTTGCAGGCTTTCTAAAAAAGCTTAAAATTTTCTTCAAAATGCAGCACATCTGTAACGTTAAAGATTGAGAATTATACCCCTTATTTAAACCTAAATAAAATTTTGCCTATCTCTTTTTCTTGTATAGATAGCCTTGTTGAAAGTGATCAAACAGCGATAAGGATATTTGACAGTAAAATTAGTCATTAGACTCTCTATCCATTTGCTGATACAAGCGATATGCCATAAATGCCATCAATAGTGTTCCAAGTATTAACACCAACCAAAGTAGAATTTGTTTCCAAGGTGTTTGGGGCACTGTTTTGAATGTCTTGCCTGTGGTGTTGAGTTGACCAACTTTGACATTATCTATAACAGAGCCTGCTTGTTTAAGGCTTTGGATTAGACTTTTTAAATCATTATTGTGTACTGTTTTGATATTTGGATTTCCTAGGGAAAGAATAAAGGGTCCATCTCCCTGTGCAAGGAATATCACTTGTTTTGTTGGCCAACTGAGTTCGATTTCTGGGAGTTGGCTTTCACTGAACTGTGCTTCATTGTCCAATTGCAGTTTCCAGTATTTATCATTATTGGCGACTAGTTCGATAGGTTTGCTGTGGAGTTGTGTTTCGCCTAAATTTAATTGAAATTGATTTATGTTGTTGCGAAAGCGCCATTCTGCTTTGTTATCAGCTCGTGAATACAAGGCTCCTTTGTATAGTAAACCATCTTGTGGGGCTTTAAATTCTATTCTGGTAATAGCCGCTGTGATACTACTTTCAAAGTATAAATACCCTTTATTATCTGAGGTGGCGGTGCCGATATTGAGTGACTGCATCTGTTGGCTGGCATTTTTATTATAAATACCGTGTATTTCATTTAGCTGCGTGTGTTGCTCTGGTTTTAACCATGTTAGACGCAGGTACTTTTCTGTTGTGCAGTTAAAACTGACTTCATCGTTTATTATCCTTGAGCCAGCATAATTTAGTTTTGAAACATTTAAATTATTGCTAAGTGTTCTCCAGTATTGCAGCGTGTCACTGCTTTCTAATTTAAAGCCTAAAACCATATTGGCTTTTTTTTGGTTCCAGTCTAGTTTTAGCTTACACAGTGGTATTATTTCTTTGCTGTTTTTATCTTTTTCAGAGTTCTTGATGATGTATTGAAATTGCTTACTAGCACGTCGATTATTATTAAATACTTGTTGATTGATGTGAATGCTTTGCTGTTTGCTGTACATCCTTAAGTTTGGTTGACCTAGATTAGTTTGATTGTATTGATGAATCAGCACTTGAATATTATTCGGTGTAATCGCTTGTTCCTTACTAAAAGGGAAAAAAGATAATAGCTTTTGCTGTATCGAATGAGCGGTTTTTAAGTGGCTAAACTGATGGGGTACTGCTTGACCTTGTTGATTAAATATCCTCACATCACCATAGTCTTTACGTTTAATTTTTGGATACAAACCTATGGGTAAATCAAACTGGCGTAGTGATGTATTCGCCTCGGAAAGTGTAGCGTTATAGGCAAAGTCGGCGCTATTGTAAGGTACGCCAAATAGGCTTTGTGATAAGAGAAAACACAGAGCTAGTATAAGTCTTTTAAGCATGATGAGTTTCCTCTTGTTGATTATTTGATAGTGCTTCATCTTCATCTTCATTATCGTCTTTGTCTGAGTCAGGCAATGGTGCGAAATACCCAATGCTGGTGAGTAAAATACCGACCACAAGGAAGGATACGATGCGCGCTAAATTACTTAGTGTTGATAGGTCAACCATGAAAAGCTTTAATGTTACTAAGCCGAGTATTAATGCACCGCTAAGCCATAAAAAGCGAACCTGCTTACGATGTGCAAAGATGGTAATGATTACACCAGATAGCGCCCAGAGAATTGAAACTGCGGTTTGTGCTAAATTTGAATGATAAAGCGCAGTGAACTGATAAGGCACGTCAAACCAATGGTGAACAATTCTAAAGAGGGTAAAGTTAAGCCATAAGAAAACAAGCGATGCAATACCTATGGCTGCAGCTCTTTTCTTAAATAATGTGTTTGATGTGTCTTTTGTATTTAGTAGGGTAAAATTATTCTCAATGGTTTTCCACCACTTAAACAGACTCATAAACACCACTAACAGGGTAATATCTAATGGATTCAGTAGGGGAATCCAAGGTAATGGATCTGATTTTCCTTGGGCGAATAACGCGAGTAATGACCAGAGCGATAAACCTGCCGCTAGAACTACGCCTGTTTGACTACGGTAGCTATGTTTATGGCTTGAAAATGGCCATATTTTGGCTTTAATAATTAGCCATAATGTAAGCGTGGCAGGGATAATCATCCAGATCGAAATCCAGTCAGATGAGTGATTTAACTGTTTTCCTAATATCCAATTTCCTTCCAGTGTGATTAGACTCACGACAAGCAACAATAAAGCGCTATGGAAATAGGGCTGGATGGCTTCAAATATTTTACGGTGCTCTAGTTTATGTAATAAGAAGTAATACACCGCAATAACAATCGGCCATGCTATCCATCCATTATATTGAGATGGGTGATAGGGTGACGTTAAGCTATGGAATCCAAACTGTGCCAAAGCCATCACTAATACCATCAAAAATAAACCACTGGAAACAGCCCAAGCGTGATGCCATTGAGGTTTTAGACGATCTGCTGTTAAGGTGAACCCTAAACTCGTTATAGCCGTGAGAATGAGTATATTTGTGGGCAACCAATGCTCGTGATAGTAAGTAAGAAACTGGTTGGAGAACCCGAAGAATAACCACAATAAACCCCATATAAGTGCTAATGGGCTTGTACTGTTTTCCACGCTTCTTTTGCCTTGAAATGGTTTATAGAGTAATCGTGCTGAGAATATTCCTGAAATTGCCATCATCATGCTGCTGATGAAGTCACCATTTATGAATACTTTTGAGTTAGTTATTTGATGAAAATTACCTATAAAAATTAGCCCTGCTGCTAATTGCAGTATTATGCCAAACGTTCTTACGGATAAACGATTTTGGCGTGAGCCAAGCCATAGTAATCCAGCACCTTCAAGCGCCCATGCCGCAGCAGTTTGTGTGGGTGCGAGTGCATAAGGTATTGCCATAGATGCAAAAATGACAGCGAGTGCTAGAAAGGCTTCAGCAAGTAACTTGAGATCATCACCTTTGCGTTTCCAAATATATGAAGAAAGGAATAAATAGAACGCTCCCATCGCAAAGGATGAAATCGAAACGCCATATTCAAAATTTTGAACCAGAGCATATTGCAATGCTGATGCGGCTAATGGCACGCCAAATAATAAAGTGCCATCGACATAACCATGTAGTTTAGGGGGTTGACGAAGTGCGAATAAAACAGCGATAAGCACATAGAAAACAAAGAATAAGATTAAGAAGGGTTCAGTTGATGCAAATTTGCTGGCATCATAATCAAACACTCCCCAAACAGTGCCGATAATAAAAGTAAAGGCAAAGCCGAGTAAGTTTAAAGGTCGCCATGCTTTAAACCATGCAATGGCAACGATGGCTAAGTTTAGTACAGCATAATAGCTAAATAATCCGACGTGGTTATGTGAACCACTTGAAGCGAGTACAGGTGCTAAAAATCCACCACTAAAGCCTAATACGGCGAGTGATTTAGAGTCTTGCATAACAGCTAAAGCGGCACTAAACATACTCACGATAAATAAAAGTACAAAGGCAGCTAATGGTGGAATTAATTGATACAGGCTAAAGGCTGCATAAATATCTAGATAGAGTATTCCAATACCCGCACCTTGAAGGAGTAGGGCATAGGTCTCATTTTTAAGTCGTAAACGCCAACCTAGACCGAGTAGTGACATGGCGCCGATAACAACTGCAATGAGACGATACTCTATTGGAAATAGACCTCGCTCAGATACATACTTTAATAAAAATGAGACACCAAAAAATAGAATCGTGACACCAATACGTACAAACAGATTGCCACCTGTGAAAACGTTTTTGATGGCTTTTGAAATACGATCTTCTTGAGGGGCATCTGATGTACTTGTGTAGTTTGGTATGGCTTCTTTGTAAGTATTTTCAGGTTTGCTATCACTTTCTTTGTTTAAACTTTCACTGCTAAGAGTACTTTGGGTCTGAAATCCATACGCTTTATTATCATCAGTTTGGTAGTCACTAATGTCTAAGCTTTGATGCTTCTCTTCTTTCGCTTCAGTTTTGACAGGGATATTTTCGTTCGCAGCAAGAGCTTTAGCTTCTTTATTCTGAATATCTGAATTAGCTACATGTCGCTTTTCCCAATCCTTATATAAGGAATCCCTAAGATTTTGTAATTCTTTTTGCAAGCTTAAGACTTTGCCTGTTACAAAACCTAGAACCGTACCAGTTATAATCAAAGCTAATTCAAAATTACGCCCAAAAGCAACCGATAGAAAATATGAAATTATGAAAAAAACCAAGGTGTAAATAATTGTCATGACCCACTCACTTGTACTTTATGATGAGGAGACAATACAGCTATTGATGTGGATATCGCAGGGTCGACTGAATAGTATCGCTATACTATCCCTAAGGTCTTAAGTGTTTGTACTTATATATTCAAATTTAAGCGATAATTTCTGCAGCAACCATTGGGAACTGGTTAGCTTTTTTAACTTGAGTTGGTTTTGATAATAAGAACCCTTGGACTGAGTCAGCTCCAAGTTTTTTGACAAGTGATAATTGTTCGAGTGTTTCTATGCCTTCTACAACGACAGTTACACCCATACGTTTTACCAATGAAATAGCAGATTCCAATATGTCTATATTTCCAGCTGATGCAGCTAATAAAAGGCTACGATCAATTTTCACATTGTCTACTTGAAGTACTGATAAACGACTTAAAGATGAATAACCCGTACCAAAGTCATCCATAGCAATTTTGAAGCCATGAGTTTTTAAAAGCTCTATTGAAGGAATCAAATGTTCAGTTGGAATATCACCATCTTCTGTTACCTCAATACAAAAGCGCTTGGGTTCAAGATTCACATTATCAAAAGCACCAATGAATTCGTTAAGTGTTTGCGGGTTATTAAGCATATAAGGTGGCACATTAATATTGATGGTTACATCAGGGAGCTGTGGCAGATGTTTAGCAACCATATTTATACAAGTTCGTGTCAGCAAAGTTAGCATTCCATATGATTTTGCTTGATCTAGAAACTGCCCAGGTAATAAAAGACCATGTTCTTTTGAGTCAACACGAATTAATAGCTCTAATGCTTTTAAAGAACCATTATCTAGATTGTAGATTGGTTGAAAATGAACAGGTAAGAAGTTTGTGTCAATAGCATGTTGTAAAATTTCACGTAACTCATGTCTGGGTAATGATTTTGTTTCTTCATTTTCTTGATAGAGGCTAAACCAAGTGTGCTCCGCTCTTGATGACTTCAGTGCTAATTCTGCTTGGCGCGCTAGTTTTTCTGGTTGTATAGCAACTAAGCTATGACTAGCACCAAACGTAAGTGGAACAGCAATGCGACGTTCAGAAATTCTATCCCAAATACCTAGCTCATTTCTTAGGTTTTCTGCAACAGAGTTAATATTAGAAGGGTGGACTTGAAATACTGCTAGAAAACTATCAGAACCAGTCCGTGCTGCGAATACTAGTTTAGGCACATTTTGTAATCTTTTTGCTAGACTAATGAGAACCTGATCACCAAAGTCCCTGCTATACATATCATTAATAGATTTGAAATCTTCTATGTCAATACAGAAAACGAGTAGATTTTTCTTGTTTTTATTGTGAGCGCAATACGCTATATAATTAGGTATCCCTGTTAGCGAATCGGTATACGCTAATGATTTTAGCTGTTCACCTTGTTGTTTAGAATATCGAACTAAAACACTGAAACGCCAAATAACTGCACTGCTTAAAACTATACTGGTTGCTGCAATAATGAAAGGATCAATTGAATCTAAGTGAAACTTCCAACGGTAAATTATACCTACGGGAATAACTAATAGTGCGACAACACTGGCAGTCCATAAAAATTGAGTTCCAACTTTCAGTGAATTTTCTGAAGTATATTCTAGGTTGAATTTTTCTAAGAAAATTAAGATAGCTGCAAGTTGCCCAGAAATATGATAAGAACTTTGAGACACTCTTTGAATCCAAGGAATTGCCTTTGAAATATACATCTCATTATATGCATCCAATATAAAATGAATGGATATAAATATAATGACTAAGGTTAATACTATTTCTTTAAAATGAATGGATGCAGCTAGCTTAAGGTTTAGGACTGCCAGAAAAATAAGAACGAGAGCTAAGCCAAGATGGATGGTTAAAACTCTTTGTTCAATTGTTAAGTCATTGATATAAATATTAAGAAAATTTGGAGATACTAAAAAACACAGACAAATAATTGAAAAAATAAGCAGACTGAAATCAATCGTAAACCCTTCAATATTATACTTTTTTTCAAACTGGAGCATTAAACTAACACCAAAAATTGCCGTTAGTATTAAGCCTGATTCCTCTATCCAAATAGGGATTTCGGGATTGATCACAATACCATGAAATATCAAAGTATTTAATACCATTGATGTTGCGACCAAGGCTACTGCACCAACCAAAAATACCCAAGGAAATAGTTGATGTTTTTTAATTAAAAAACCAGCGATTAAGGCAATAGTATTAAATGGGATGAGAATAAGCTGTAAAATATGATACCAGTTGGGGTCACTAACAAAGGCGAGCATAAATATTAAAAGTGCATCCACAGCTAAAAATAGTTGCCAAAACCTAGGTATGGCAGGACTATTTAATTCATTAACGGTGGGTACTGTTTCTTTCATATTAATTAAGCATAGTTATATCATTACGATTTACTTTGTTTATTGGGAGCCTTTTGGGGGACATTAATGTGTGTAAATGTTTGGAATAAGAAATGAGAGTAATCTCTGAAAACTTTCAATTATTAAAAATCATCCAAACAGGTAATTATAATTATTATATGTGCCTGTCATTGCCTACTGGTAACTTTAGAGACTAATTTTATAATAAATAGTAAAAGATTAATGGTTATTCCGACGAACCGTTATAGTGAATTTGGACATAGTGAAACCTTTACACAAGAGATATGACGGATTAAAAACTACGCTATTTTATTTTTGCTGCTTACGCATTAAAAGATTCTACGGATCTCTTCTTTAATCTTATCTCTAAACTTATCTTTAGTATTTTGAGGTTGTTGTGTTGAGCGGTTATTCGAAGGTGGAGCTGAGCGTTCAGGGGCAATAGTAAAAGTCTGGATGGTAGTCTCTCCAGCGGTTATTTTAATCGACTCTGTGCCACGTAGTCCCCGATAATTAACATTAATATTGTGGGGTGCTGGTGGGAGTTGGAAAACACCCACAGATACATTATTAGCTCTCGCAACAACTTGTCCACGGGTATTAGTAACAGTCAAATTAGCTCTGAGAGGTTGCCCCTGAGGATTTATAATTCTGCTGCGTAAAGTCCCTTTACGGATAGCTTTGTTTTGAAAGTCTACTGAGTTAAAGTTGATTACGGCTGTTTTTCCTCTTAACACCCTGACTTTCTGACTGCGACGTTTATTATTATGAATAGCCGTTACAATGTAATCACCCGTATCCAGTTTAAAATTTCCTGATGGAACACTGGTCAGCTCTACAATCTTTTTACCCCTAGCCGTTGTCACAATAAAGTGTGTATTTAGATTGTTTTTAAGTCCTCTTTGATTTCTCGAAGCGCGCATAGCTACTTTTAGAAAACCGTTGGGAATGGTTGCTTGGTTTTGGGTGCTAGGATTTCTTCTGGGTGCTTGTTTTGTTGGTACAGCACTTGTAGCAGGTGTTACAGTCTTGACCGTTTTTACTTTGCCTGAAGTGCTAGTTGTATTTGCTTCTAACGAGAAATAGTTGTTTGTATTTTGGTTGGCTATGATAGTAATGGTTTTTACAGAAATTTTTCTGTTATTAGACCTAACCGTTATTTTATAAGTCCCCGGATTAAGCTTAAAGACTGCAGAGTCAGCATAGATTTTCCTATCTAAATGTTTCCCTGAGAGTGTTTGGATATAAAAATTTGATTTAAGTGGTTTATTATCAGTTGCATTTTGTGCGAATAGACTAAGTGTGCCTTTGCCTTGATCATCATTCGGGATAGGGCTTTCATCCGCTGGACGACTAATTGTTGTAGCTTGTGATGATGTATCCACATTATTTTGTGAAGTGGCATCAACCGGTTTGTCATTTACAGCTCTGATGGTAACACCATTGTCGGTATCTGTTGGATTAGAAGCAGATGCCGAAGTCTCGTTTAAACTCCCATTTTCGTTATTCTTGCTGTCACTGCCATTTGTAGTATTACTCGTTTGAGTATCTAAATTAACATTGCTTTGTTGTGGTGCATCAAAGCGAAATATTTCATTTCTTGCTTGCCCAGCAACGATTTTAATTATCTTACTTGACTGGCCATTGGGGCCAGTTACTTGTATTTTATAATCACCTTCTACGAGTGAGATTTCTGTTTTAGATGTTGACTCATACTCCTTTACCATCGTTCCATTGGTTCTTGAAATGGCAATATTTCCTTTTATCGGTGTGTTTGAACGTGTATCAAAAATGCGTACTAGTAATCTACCTTGTTTAAATGCTTCTTGGAGTAAAAATGTTTCTTTACTTGACTCACCAGGTTCTACGACAATGGTTCTAAAGTCACTATTGTTACCACTTTTCACTGTGACTTTGTAATTACCTGCTTTTAGTTTGAAGAGACTATTGGTGACATTTTTGCGAGTCGCCACAGTATTGCCATCTTCTTTTTGGATAATGAAATTGGCCTTCATTGGTTTATTATTTTTTGCGGAAATGGCGGCTACTTGTAAAATGCCAATGGTTGCAGGAGGTTCTAATTTAAATACTTGATTGGTCACTGTATCACTAAGAATCTTTACGTATTGCGTCTTTTGTGACAAAGGTGTGCTTTTGCCTGTGATTTCATCAACCTTGTTTAAGGTACTGATTACCTTGTATTTTCCAATGGGTAAGCGCTGAGAAATCCCATTCGTACTTTTATTTTCTAATACTTTTTTATTGTTCAGATCATACACAGTAAACGCGGCTTTAATGCTGTCGCCACTGGCAGGATTAATAGCACTAATTTTAAGCATGCCATATTTAATCAACTTGGCTTTTTGTTCTGCTTCTATCTCTGCTGCTGTTTTTTCACCTTCTAAGGTAGGCTTAACAGCGGTGGCTTGCGGACTTTCTTGAGGTGCTTCTTGTGGTTCTTTGTCTGCAGTCTTAATGTCACTATCTTTGGCGTCATCATCCATACTGTTGCTATTAGCAGTACTTAACTCATCTTTGCCTGTGCTATCAGGTGTGTTTGTGTCAGGATTAATACTAATGGTAGGAGGCTCAATTTTATTGCTCTCCATGGTAGGTAATGTTTGTTTGAAAGTGTCGTTCTTAGGTTTTTTATCAAAAAGAGTCATCGAGCCTATGATGGCAAGAATTAAAATAATACCTATTATCATGCCTTTAAGCATTTGAGAGAAGCCTGATTTACGTTGCATATTTAACCTTGAGGATATTTTCTAACTATTTCTTTCATAATAATACATCATTTAGCTTGAAAAGTTCGGATTCGCCCCTACATTTTCGACAACTATTTGTTAGATTTAACAGGATACCAGTCATGGCTAAAACAAAGACAAAAACGAAAAAAGAAAATATGGAGTTTCAAACAGAGGTAAATCAATTACTTCAGTTGATGATTCATTCTTTATATTCAAATAAAGAAATATTCATTCGCGAGTTAATCTCAAATGGCTCGGATGCCTGTGATAAGTTACGGTTTGAAGCTATTTCTAATGATTCACTCTATGAAGGTGATTCCGAATTACGCATTGAAGTTGAGTTTGATGAAGAAGCCAATACGGTGACCTTACGCGACAACGGCATTGGTATGAATCGTGAAGAAGTCATTGAAAATATTGGAACAATCGCAAAATCAGGGACCAAAGAATTCTTGTCAAAAATGACGGGAGATGCAGCTAAAGACTCAAATCTTATTGGTCAATTTGGTGTGGGTTTTTATTCTTCGTTCATCGTTGCAGATAAAGTTACACTAACAACACGTCGCGCAGGTGATAAGCCAGAGCAGGGTATTGTTTGGGAATCAAATGGTCAAGACGGCTTTACGCTTGAAGACACTAATAAAGAAACACATGGAACAGAGATCGTTCTGCACTTAAAAGATGAAGAAAAGGAATTTGCGAACTCTTTTCGTCTACGTAATATTATTTCAACCTATTCAGACCATATCCCATTACCTGTAAAAATGCTTAAGGCTGATGAAGAAGGCAAGCTTACGGAAGAATGGGAAATAGTAAATAAAGCTAATGCGCTTTGGACAGAGCAAAAAAGCGCACTTAAAGATGAAGATTACCAAGACTTTTATAAGCATATTTCACATGACTGGGAAAACCCATTGGCATGGAGTCATAACCATGTTGAAGGAAGCCTAGAATACAAATCATTATTGTATGTACCTGCTAAAGCACAGTTTGACCTGTGGGAACCAGAGCAGAAAAATGGCATTAAGCTGTATGTACAACGCGTCTTCATTATGGATGATACCAAAAATCTAATGCCAAATTACTTACGATTTGTGCGTGGTGTGATTGATTCTAGTGACCTTCCTTTGAATGTTTCTCGTGAGATTTTACAAAGTAATAAAACGGTTGATTCAATGCGCAAAGCATCGGTTAAAAAGGTGCTTGGACTGCTGGATAAAATGGCAAAGAACGAAAAGGAAGATTACCAAAAGTTTTGGGATGAGTTTGGTAAAGTCATCAAAGAAGGTCCTGCTGAGGACATGGTGAATAAAGAACAAATTGCCAAACTGCTACGTTTCTCATCAACTGAAACTGATGCAGAAGTGCAAACTGTAACTCTTGAAGACTATGTTTCCCGAATGAAAGATGAGCAGGAAGAGATTTACTATGTAACAGCAGAGACTTTTGCATCGGCTAAAAATAGCCCTCACTTGGAAGTTTTCCGCAAGAAAGAAATTGAAGTATTATTGCTAACAGACCGTGTAGATGAATGGCTAGTCAATGGCTTGCAGGAATTTGATGGTAAGAAACTTCAATCTGTTGCTAAAGGCGAATTAGATCTTAGTAAGTTTGAAAGCGAAGAAGATAAGAAAGAGCAGGAAAAAGTCGAAGAGAAAGCTGGAAGTGTCGTTAAACACCTAAAGGAAGTATTAGGTGAGAAAGTCGAAGATGTACGTGTATCACATCGTTTAACATCATCGCCTTCTTGTATTGTCCTTAATGATCAAGACATGGCGCTTTATATGCAAAACCTAATGAAGCAGGCAGGGCATGATATGCCAAGCAGTAAGCCAGTGTTGGAGATTAACCCATCACACCCATTGATAGAACGCATGGAAGCTGAAACTGACGATGAACAGTTTGCTGATTGGGCAGCGATTCTTTTTGATCAAGCATTATTGGCAGAAGGCGCACAACTTGAAGATCCAGCGGGCTTTGTAAGCAAGTTGAATAAATTGATGTTGAAAATGTCTTAACTTAGTAAACAGTTAATTATCAATATAAAGGCGCAGTATACTGCGCCTTTATTGTTGCTGGAGAATACACATAATCCTATATGGCACCCCCCGCCTTTTTGCATAATTGTAACTACTAATAACTCTAAATAAACAAACTAACATCCGCCTGTTGTGCCTTAGGTAAAAAGCTTGCTGCACCAATCCAGTCTGTAATTTCAGGGATAAATTCATCGCGTGTCATTTCAAATAGGTCAACCGTCATCTGACATGCGACTAGTTTCACATCGGCTTCAAGACACATTGAACGAAGTTCATCTATACTAGCGACACCTTTGTTTTCCATGGTTTTTTTCATTAAGCCTGTGGCAACTTTTTCAAACCCTGGGACGCCTGCCATTACGATGTTTGGAATATTAATGTCAGTTTTGCGTAACCAGTCTGGCCCAAATGGCATTTTCATTGGCATCGCAGGATTACCCAGCGGGCTAATCTCTAAGTTTAAATCTTTCTTCAGTAAATTTAATCCATAGAAAGTGAAAAAGATTTCTACATCCCAGCCTAATGCAGACGCTGTTGAGGCTAATATAAAGGGAGGATAGGCCATATCCAACGTGCCTTTGGTAGAGATAATAGTCATTGAGGGCGTATGGTTTGCTTCTCGTTCTGCCATTTTCTCTTCGAATCGCTGATCAAACCAATCTTCCATTTGAGATAGGTCGATTGGGCTATTGTTGCTAGGGTCTATCGGTAGTTTTTCAGCTGTTGCATTCATGTTTATGCTCCTTTAATCTTGATTTATGTCTTACGAATTATGAAATTAAATTCATTTTCACCTGTCTCTGAAGAGATTAATTCGTTGCCTGTTTGCTCACAAAAAGAACTTAAGTCCTTTACAGAACCAGGGTCGGTTGCTTGAATGGAAAGTAGTTCTCCTACTTCCATTTTCATTAACGCTTTTTTAGTGCGTAGGATAGGAAGAGGGCAACTTAAGTTACGTGCGTCTAAAGTTTGTGCCACTGCTTGTGTTGTCATGGTGTTTCTCCGCTATATGACCGTTCGGTCAAGTTATTGCTAAAAATATATTCCCGATTTCTTATAACCAAGTGCAGCTAATAATTGACTGTACGGTTAAATTTCTAATCAAGAATATGGTTCTAAAATAGGTCATTTAATATCTCTAAATAAATGGATTAGTTTTCAATGCGAATAGTTTTAATCGCTGGGCCAAGCTTATAAATGACTTCAGGGTCATTTTCACTTTTAGCCAATAGAATCATACCTTCAAGGTAGGCAAGCATGGCTTCCGCTGTTAATAGGGTATTGAGTGGTTTGATTTCACCTTGCTCAATGGCTTCATCCAGAGTGTTTTTAAAGCGTAATTTTGCTTTACTAAAAACAGCATTTAGCTTTGCTCGAAGTACATCATTTTTGGTACTCATTTCCAAAGCAAGGTTGCCAAATAGACAACCTGGAATTTTGCCATTTTTTTCTTTCACCGATTTCTGCCAAAAGTAGGCAGCATCAATTAAAAACTCAATTCGTTCCATTGGCGCAAGTTTTGGGTCAAAAGCTTCAGCTACAAATCCATTTGCCCAATCTTCAGCAAACTCATCAATTACGGATAAGGCCAAATCTTCTTTGGAAGGGAAGAAATGATAAAAGCTGCCTTTTTGGATATTGGCGTTATCACAGATCTCTTTAATACCGACATCGGCATAGCCGCGAGCATGAAAACGTTGTTTTGCTACATCAATTATTCTGTCACGTGTGTTTAAAGTTGCTGTCATGTTTTTAAGCTTAGTTGACCGATCGGTAAAATGCAAGGTTTTTATATAAGGGATTGCTAATAGGGATAAATAAAGTCAGGAAAT
The DNA here is from genome assembly GCA_964632635.1 of uncultured Cocleimonas sp. GTDB lineage: Bacteria > Pseudomonadota > Gammaproteobacteria > Thiotrichales > Thiotrichaceae > Cocleimonas. The sequence goes on from CAZWEA010000019.1 coordinate 30,404, forward strand.
GTACGGAGATATTTAAAAGAAAAATAGCTTAGATACAACCTTAGATAATACGCAGTTTGCGTTATATGGCACCCCCCGTGTTTTTACAAGATTGTAGTTAAAGCTAGGTAAAACTACTTTTTATTTTTTTCCATCAAATTCTG
>CAZWEA010000020.1:0-30000 GCA_964632635.1 uncultured Cocleimonas sp.
TGTAATCAGTAGGTCCCGAGTTCGACTCTTGGTTGCGGCACCATATACAATAAGGTCTCTAGCGTTTTCGTTAGAGGCCTTTTTTGTGCTTTGCAACCTATTTGCAACCTTGGGGTTAATTTCACTAATTGATCTATTGATTCCTTATAAGTCTCCAGATCTAAAACAGCCTATAAACTACTATCCTTTTATAACTTATCCTCAATAAATGCTATTTTTAGCAAGTCAAAAAATTACCCCGACAATATTGGCGTATAGGCCCTCGTCATTCCCGAATATTTTTATCGGGAATCTTTTTGAATTGAGGTAATACTCAATTAGATCCCCCATTAAAGCATTCGGGAATGATGAAATATATTCCGATGAGTATGCCAATATTTTAGGGGCTATTAATACAAGCCGTAGGAATAGCATTATTAGCTTATGCCATTTCCTTAAGCGACTTAACAGGCAAGTAAAGCATCAAAGGTTGATCTTGAGATTCAATAAAACCAAACTTTTGGTAATAGCCCGCTACTTTTTTATCTTTAGCATCTAACACTAAGGCAACAACAGCAAAGCTATCCAGTAATCTTACTGTTTTGAAAATGGCATCAACTAACAGTAATCGTCCAACTCCTTTACCTTGCTGCTCTTTATTAATCGCTAACCTTGATAAACGTGCAACAGGTAATGGTGCCTTAGGTAGTTTTTTATTATCAGTCTGGTTAAATTTATCAAATGCTATTTCAGATAAAGTCATCGTATAAAAGCCCAATACAGTTTGAGGCTGCTCAGTGGCTACGATGACATAGGTTTTAGATATATACTTTTGTTGATGCTGTTTGGCGGTTTGCTGTAGGTATCGGTTTAAATCATCCTGCCCACAATCAAAGGGCTTACGTTTGTGTTGCTGATTTAAGGCAACTATCGTGTATGGTTTTTTGCTAACTGAATGAGGCACTGCTTTAGTTTGACTCAACTAAATCCCGATAGGTTTTAGCCGCATTTAACAAAGTATTATTAGGCTTAGGAGAGTTTTCAAGTAATTCTAAAAAGCGATGAGTATCACGCACGCTTAAATGGATACTATGCTCCTGCTGGATAATCTGCTCCGCCTCACGTAAAGCGGATTGCACAATAAACTGATTAACTGAAGAAAAACCTGCAATGAAAGCAGCCTGTTCAAGCACTTCTTTATGATCAGAGCTGACACGGCTAACGACGCGTTCAGTTTTTTGTAAAGTTGTTGTAGTTTGCATAGTTGTTTAGATGATTGTTTAATGTTTACACATAATATCATTTGGTTGCCATTATGGCAACTATCAAGGTGGCTCACACAAATACGAAACAAACGTGTAGATCGAAGTTTTCGATATAAAACCAACAGATTTGAAAAGGTTTGGGATATATTGGGTTTCCTAATATCCGACATTTACCAAGGTGAACCTGATCATGTCATATGATGCTAACAACCTACCGCACTAGAATAACGCACTACTTTACATAACTATTGGTACAATCCTTAAAGTGCATCGTATTGCACCTCATAACTCTAAGTTTTGGCACTCTAATCTGAATTTTATTATAGTATTTTTCGACCTGAGATAAAACGACGATGGAAAACCCAGAGTCTATCAGAATATCTTCCTTCTCTTTTTGTTGCCAAATAGGGAAGCCATAACGTACCCCTCTGTTTGATTTTTCAATCAACGACAACCCTAAAAGCTTTAACAAGAAATTATTCAAATAACTATAAAACTCAAAATACTTTCCTACCTGAAAAAACAATACATCATTAGGAAACAGCCAATGAAAATAATAATACTGCTGGCGCACAGTTCTTAACTGCTTAGGAACAAGATATTTTCTTAGTAACTTCCTATCTGCTTCATCGTAGTCAAAATACTGTGCCAAAAAATCAAACCTATTCCAAATACCTCGCCACAATTTATAAGTATTTGCCATTTTAAAATGCCCAAGATAGGACGACAAAGTAGCGTGCAACTTATTCAAACGATCTTCATCAAAATAATAATGGCATACCTCGCCATCAATTTTCACCAACTCACCTTCAAATTCCTTTAGTTTAATGACTAAGTGATTGATAACACGCCGTCGTACTAATAAATAATCATTACGGACAATATACCCCAGAAAGTCCACACCATCAGATTGAGCTTCGCCAATCAGGCGCAAGCTATCGAGAATTATCATCATGGATTCATATCAACAAGCGATGGAATATTGACCACACTGTTATCCGTCGTTGGATGATTAACTCCCTGAAATGGAGAGTCTTAATCATGGCTAGTTTCGCAAAAGCATCCACACAGGCTCAACATGCTATTAATCATGTAATAGGTATCTCAAAGCCCCGTCATTATTTGTAAAAATCATTTACAGTTTTGCGATACTCTTTTGAGTTTTCATCAATTTCTGTAGGTGTAACTTCTACATTATTAGCCATTGTTTATTTTCCATATATATATTGAGAACATTTCAATATTGAATAACAAGCTATAGTACGTTAGCTGTTTCCTTTTAAACCCAGTTTTCTACTCTTAGTCCTTCTATACTCTCATATGCGTTGTACTTCATACGGAAGGAAAATAGCTTTTATACAAACAACTCACTAAAAGGAATAAACTCAATCAGATCATCTGGTTTAACTATCGTATCTGCTGGAATTATCGCCAAACCATTTGCCCAACTGGTTGATGTGAGTACACCTGAACCTTGATGTGGAAATAATTGAATTTCTCCATTTTCTGCACGCGCTCTAAGATACTCAAAACGTGTACCTGGCTTAGGCCATTCGAATGCAGCTGGCACCATAAAACTATTTGCTTTTGTGTTAGTAGCGCCTTGCTTTTTTAGTATAAAAACACGAGCAAAAATACAGAAAGTCGCAAACACCGATACGGGATTACCAGGCATTCCAATAAACGGGGTGTCCTTCACATTTCCAAAAGCTAGAGGCTTTCCTGGCTTTATGTTTATCCTCCACATATCAAGCCTACCGAGTTCTTCAAGCGCAATACGAATATAGTCTTCCTCGCCAACAGACACACCACCGCTAGTCATTACCACATCAGATTTTTGAGCCGCTTCTAGCATCGCATTCTTAGTTGCTTCGAGGCTGTCTTGCACAATACCAATATCAATAACTTCACAATTGAGATTCTCTAATAAACCTCGCATGGTGGGTCGATTTGAATTGTATATCTGCCCTGCTTCGAGTTTTTCTCCAGGTTCACATAACTCATCACCAGTAAAGAAAACGGCTACGCGCAAGCGCCTGAATACTGTAATATCACAAAAACCAACCGATGCAGCCAGCCCTATATCCTGTGCTTTTAGTTTCATGCCTTTTTTTAGAATGGTATCCCCAATACCAATATCTTCACCCGCTTTACGAATATAATGTCCTGCTGGGATAGGTCCTGTTATTTTTACGCTATCACCTTCTTGGCTACAAAGTTCCTGCATTACCACCGCATCAGCACCGAATGGAATCGGCGCACCCGTGAAAATTCGTGCGACTGTACCTTCTTTTAACTCTGTTCCTATAACACCTGCGGGTATTCGCTGACTAACAGCTAAGCGCCTTTCGATTGAATCTGTGAAATCAGCACTGCGTACCACATAACCGTCCATAGCACTGTTATCATGTGGTGGCACATCAATGTTAGAAGATAAATCTTCCGCAAGAATACGACCCTGTGCTTTTGTTAGAGATACAACTTCGGTCTCCGCAATAGGCTTGGCGCTCTTTAATAAAAGCGTTAAAGCATCATCTATTGGCATTAACTCCTGACCTGAGTCACACCCAGCAGCAACACTTTTATCATCTGCCATATTACTTCTCCAAAAACCTTGGCATCATTTCGACTAAGTTACAGGGTTTTGTTCGAACGTCTAATTGCGCTTCGATAATTCCATTCCAACCATCTTTACACGCTCCAGGAGACCCCGGTAAAGAAAACAACATAGTGCCATTTGCAAGCCCTGCCAGTGCACGAGATTGAATAGTTGAGGTACTTATCAAGTCATAGGAAATCTTACGAAATATTTCACCAAAGCCTTCTATCTCTTTGTCATATAACACTTTCATCGCCTCTGGGGTAACATCGCGCCCCGTCAAGCCTGTTCCACCCGTTGTAATAACTGCATGGATATTAGGATCTGCAATCCATTGTGATACAGCGGCGCGCATTTGATAAATATCATCAGTAACAATTTTCTTTTCAGCGAGCTTATGCCCTACTCCTGTGAGCAAATCAGCCAATATTTTACCTGATTTATCATCTTTATCAGTTCTCGAATCAGAGACCACCATCACCGCAATATTGAGCGCAATGAAGTCTACATTTTTTGATATCTGTCCCATAAACTAAGCCTGCAAAATTAATTAAGTTATACCAAGAATATAGTAGATTTTACCTTTTTGTTACTCTTAACTTAGTCCAAGTATTTTAGTGCAAAATTTGCAATAAGCGCAGAACCATAAGCGGCATCAGGGTATTTTGCAGTAACGACCTTCACTCCCAAAACTCGTTCGCGAATACTCGTCCAGACATCATTAAAACTACCACCTCCCACCGACTGTACCGTAGTTGGGTAAGGAGCCCCCAATGAATCCAATGTTTCATAGGCTTGTTTTTCTATTCTAGCGATTGACTCAAACAAGCCTGCCAGAAACTCAGCATCATCGCTGGGTCTAGGCTCTATCTGCGAAGTCATTTGCAAGTTATTCACTGGAAAGCGCTCACCTTTTACCAATAAAGGGTAATATTTCAAAGGGCTAGGAGCTAATGGATCAATGCGTTTTGATAACTGCGTTAATTGCTCGGATGTGAAATGCTCTAGTAAAACACCTGCCCCTGAATTACTCGCACCACCTGCCACCCAAACATCAAATAATTTATGACTGTAAACACCAAATTTCGTACTATTAATATCTTGGGGCGACACTATTTTTATCACCAGTGTTGTTCCTAATGAAGTTACAGCTGTACCAGTCGCAAGATTTTGTAATCCAGATGCAGCAATAAAACCTGCTGTGCCATCTGTTGTTCCCGCAACAACTCGACATTCTTCGCTAAATCCAAGCTCTTTTGCAAAAGGGGTTGCTGCCTTTCCTTTTAAAACTGCTGGGGTAGTCACACTAGGCAGTGACTGAGAATTAAAAGGTAGCTTGGTTAGATCAAATCCCCACGTTTTCTGCTTGGGGGAATAACCCATTTTCAGTGAATTGTTTTCATCACTCAAATCAAAACACCCACAGAGTAAACCTGCAACCCAGTCCGCCTGATGAACAATATGAAATGCTTGCGGTTGCTCTAATATATGCCAAAGCTCATAGGCCCTACCTAATGATGCAGGACAACTACCGATTGATTGAGTGAGCATGCTAATCGTCTCACTTGAGGGAGCATCATTATAAAGTAATGAAATATTTTCAAAAAGTTCACCTTTAGCATCACACAGTAAAACAGTTCCTGATTGACCATCAACCGAAAGCGATTTAATATTTTTTAAACTGATTAATTCATCGAGTTCAGATAAAACAGCGCAAAGCATCCTCTTCCAATTGAGTGGATTACGCAATGCTTCCCTACTCTCATCCGTGATACTTGATTTAGCCGTCGCCACGACTTCTAAGCGTTCATTGATACAAATACCTCTAACACCTGAAGTACCAATATCCAAACCAAGGCTCAAATTTCGATTCATTTTTTCTTCTCTTTACGATTCTAAAGCTTTTTTAATCAATCTTGAAAGTGTCTCTTTCTCTTCTGTCGTCATATGTATTAACTGCTTTGATTCAAGCTCCATCAAAGGGGCATAGGCAGATTCCACAAGGTCAATGCCAATTTCAGTTAAACTGGTTCTTACAATACGTCGATTAACAGAGTCACGTTCACGGCTGACCCAACCTTTTTCCACCATTCTATCCAATAAGCGCGTCACATCAGGAACGCGCGTATATAAGCGCTTGCCTATTTCTTTACTCGGCAAACCTTCATCAGTACTGTCTTTAACATATAAAACCCGCAAAGCACTGTACTGCAAAGTGGTCATTCCCCAGATTGATAACAGCTTGTTTGCTTCACTCAGAAATTTATCACTTAATTTGGTAGCAGAGACAAAAATATCTGTCTCTGTTTTAACCGTTCCGATTAATGCTTTACGTTTTCGTTTATTTTGCATATACTTGTTATAACAACTATCGTGATCACATGGATATTTTAACTGATTACGCTAAAGGACACCATGACTAAAACCAAGAGGTAAAATAATGTCTAATCAAAATTGCACACAATCTCGTCGTAGTTTTTTAAAAGGCGTAGCTTATACATCTGTACTATCACTTGGCAGTATATCGAGCTTAGCTTTTGCTTCTAATAAGATAGATACTAATCTAAACAACTCTGTAGCCAGTTGTTCAATAAGTAACATTAACGGCATCAGTATCATCCAGCAAAAAATGCTTGATAAAGAAACTGTCACACTTATCAATCAGAGCAACAAAATGTTGCTGGTTGATGCTCTACAACCAATAACCTTAGAAAAAGTAAACGGCTCTTTAATCGTAACGGTAAAACAAATTGAATCTGAGGCAATCAATGGCATGATCGCAATCTCTCCAAGCGAGCGTATTTCTTTTGATATTAAACCTGTTAACAATGACCTTACAAAAGAAAAAATACAGGCTCTTACTAATGTTGAACAAAACTATGTTGAGATAAGCAGTGAGTACTCAGTATTTAATAGAATCATACCTATAAAAACCGTTTAAATTCGACCTTTAACTGACACTCTTTCACAAATTCATCTTTAATGAGGACAATATTATGTTTAATAAAAAACGTCGCAAGCTATTAAAAACTTTAGTTTATGGTTCAGCACTAACTGTAGGTGGTGGATTATCATCCGTAGCATTTGCTTTAAATAATGCACAAGACAAAGTTGACAGCGCAGTCAACAAAGCAACAGGCACTGCCCTACCAACCTGCGATATCAGCATTATGCAGCAACAAACCTCCGGTAAAGAAATTATTACCCTATTCAACCATACAAACGACACAGTACACCTAGATAAAATAACGCCCATCGACTTAGAGCATGTCAATGGTTCGTTAATGGTAAAAGTAAATAAAGCCACTGAAGGCGCAATCAACATAGCCGCTGGAGAACGACTGTCATTTGAGGTAGAAGCCGTCACCGCAAACATTATAGAAGACAGCCTACCTATCCCAAATGTATTAGCAGGACACTTACTAATCCAAAGCGAACACCCTGACTTTAATGGGATTATTCCAGTTACGGTATTTGACTCTCAGCTTGTTTAAACAAGCTGTAAAGGCAATTAAGTAGTACATCGGCACTTTCAAAAGGAGTGCCGATATTGCTTAAGACCTGCGCTTTCTTTGAAAAAAAGCCCCTAACCAACATACCAGACAATTGGTCAACGCATATTGTAAGTAATACACAACCTATTGCATTAACCATTCAGGAACTTGAATGCTGGGATAGTTCTTGTGGGTTATTCTACAGTCCCGTTATGATTCTGCGAAGCAAAGACAGACTTCACAAGCATTGAAATAATTGTTTACACACAAGGTTAATATGCGAATGAATACCTGCAATCTTGTAAATACCACGGGGGTGCCATTGAGCTTTTCCCATTACCACTCAGTGTTATTTACTGGCTCTTATTTATAATGGCACCCCCACCTTTTTTTAAAGATTGTCTATTCGCTTACGCTCTTCAGCCGGGTCAGATAGCGGCACTGCATTTAAGAGGGTCTTTGTATAGTCATGTTGTGGCTTAGTGTATATTTGTTCTACATCTCCAACCTCAACAACTTCCCCTTTATAAAGCACTAATACTCGATCACAAAGTTGTCGGACAACACTTAAGTCGTGCGAGATAAAAATCATACTCATGCCCGTCTGTTCTTTTAGTTTCAGTAATAGCTTAATTATTTGTGCTTGAATAGAAACATCTAATGCGCTAACAGGTTCATCACAAACCAGAAATTGAGGTTCGAGTACCATCGCTCTGGCGATACCGATGCGTTGACATTGTCCACCTGAAAACTCATGTGGATAGCGATTTTTATGTTCTTCCTGTAGCCCCATAGATATTAGAATATCCAGTGATTTTTGTTGGATTTCTGCTGTTGACAAGTGTGGCATAAGATTTTGTAAGGGTTCAGCGATTATTTGTATCACGGTCTTGCGTGGGTTTAATGCATCTAATGGATCTTGAAATATTAATTGAACATTTCTTCGATATTCTTTTTGTTGGGCTTTATTAAAGCTGGTGATTTTTTGATCATGCCAATTAATACTGCCGCTAACCGTATTCTGTAATTTTAAAATAGCTCTTGCTAGAGTGGATTTACCACAGCCCGACTCACCTACAATGCCCAAAATTTCATTACTATTTAGTCTAAATGAAACGTCAGTCAATGCCTTTAATTCCGTTCTCTTGCCTTGATTAAAAGTTACGCCTACATTTTCTACTGTTAGTATTATTTTATTGTCAGTATGACTGGACGTTTTTACCTGTTCTTTGTCAGTTTTATGAGCATGAGGCGGTGCTGCTGCTAATAAAGATTGTGTGTAAGGATGTTTGGCACGATAAAAAATTTCATCAATTGTACCACTCTCAACAATTTCACCTGCATACATAACGAGTATTCGATCACACAGCCCTGCTACTAAGGGCAAATCATGAGTTATTAGTACAATACTAGTTTTTTCTGTTTTATGAATCTTCCTGAGTAGTCGAATAACTTCTGTTTGTACTGTCACATCTAGTGCCGTCGTTGGCTCGTCTGCAATCAGAAGTTTCGGCTTACAAAGTAGTGCCATTGCGATAGCGACACGCTGACGCATCCCTCCTGATAGCTCATGTGGGTAGGCATTAAAAAGCCGTTCGGGATTCTTAATCTGAACCTTATCTAACATTTCGATGGCTGTTTTTTTAGCGGCTTTTCCTTTAATATTCAGATGCACTTCCAATACTTCTGTCAACTGTTTGCCAATTCGTAAATAAGGATTTAATGCCGTCATCGGATCTTGGAAAATCATCCCAATTTGTTTGCCACGTATTTTATTTAAGGTTTTTGTTGGTTGATTAAGAATGGCTTGACCAAGAAATTCAACCTCACCTTTTGCTTTTCCATTGTCTGGCAACAACCCCATTAATGCATGGAATAACTGACTTTTACCTGCCCCAGATTCACCCACTATAGCAACTGTTTCTCCTTTTTTAATTGCTAAAGAAACACCTTTTACAGCTTTAAGAATTTGCTGCCTGTTACTACTTGAGTCAACTTCAAATTCTACTTCTAGGTTTTCAATGGATAATAAATTATTCACCGTGTTATCGATCCTTTGGGTCTAAGGCATCACGTAAACCATCACCAATAAAGTTCAAACAAAACAGTGTGATAGCCAAGAAAGTAGCAGGATATAATAACATCCAAGGAGCTGATTCCATTTGTGTAGCTCCCTCTGCAATAAGTACACCCCAGCTTGTCATCGGTTCTTGCACACCTAAACCTAAAAAGCTTAAAAAGGATTCAAATAATATAACTTGGGGAACAGTGAGTGTTGCATAAACAATCACTGGGCCTAGCGTGTTAGGAATGATATGTCGTTTTATAATGGAAAAATGACTCGCACCGTTCACTCTCGCAGCATCTACAAAAGCACGTCGTTTCAATGATAATGATTGTCCTCGGACAATTCTTGCCATGGTCAACCACTCAACGGCACCGATTGCGATAAAAATTAACCAGATACTGCGCCCAAAAAATACCGTTAGTAAAATCACAAAAAACATAAAAGGTAATGCATATAGAATATCAACAAAACGCATCATTAAAGCATCTGTTTTGCCTCCGCTGTAGCCCGCGATTGCACCGTATAAAATACCAATTACAAAACTAACTGCAGTGGCTAATAAACCCACCATTAATGAAATGCGCCCACCTATTAGCGTTCGCACAAATAAATCACGCCCATTGGCATCAGTACCAAAATAATGTTTGCTCGCAAAATCTGGGGCTGTACCTATATTATCCCAATCGACATCATCAAGTTGCCAGGGACTTATAACGGGCAGCGCTACGCATGCAAAAACAATTAATAGTAATAGAAACAAGCTAAACATAGCCGCTCGATTGTGAGACAGGCGCTGCCATGCTTTGCTTGCTGGAGATTGAGGTTTAATAGTTATGCTAATTGTCATAACGGATTCTAGGATCTAACCAAGCGTAGAGTAGATCAACCAAGAGATTCATAAAGATAATTAACACACCATAGAAAATAACCACTCCCATAACCAAGGTATAATCACGATTGAGCGCGCCATTGACAAAATGACGACCAATTCCCGGCAAGCCAAAAATTTGTTCTACCACCACTGAGCCAGTAATTATTGCCGCTGTAGCAGGCCCAAGCCACGAAAGAATAGGAAGCATGGTTGCTTTGGATGCATGTCGCAATAGAATCATTCGAGGGGGCAAGCCTTTGGCTTTGGCAGTTCGAATATAAGGTGTGTTCATGGTTTCAATCAGGCTCGCTCGCGTCATTCTTGCCACCATTGCAATTTGTGGCAAACTTAGTGCGATGACAGGCAATATCATATGTCTTAAATCACCCCAGCCACCTGCAGGTAACCAACCTAAAAATACCGCAAATATCAAAACAAGAACAGGAGCCATAACAAAATTAGGGATGGTAATTCCTGTCATTGCCAATGTCATAACGAGGTAATCGATCACGCTATTTTGGCGAAGTGCAGCCGTTACGCCTAAGGCTATACCTATTATCAAGGCTAGGATTATTGCCATTAAACCGAGTTTTATAGATACAGGAAAGCCCTGCTTAATCAGCTCGCTTACGGTGTAATCCTGATACTTAAAAGAAGGGCCAAAGTCACCTTGTAAAACATTTTTTAAATAATATCCATACTGTAAATAGAGCGGATCATTAAGGTGGTATACCTGTTCAATGTTTTCAGCAATTTCTGGTGGAATAGATCGTTCAGAATCAAATGGCCCACCAGGTGCCATTCGAATCATAAAAAAGGCTATGGTAATAATGATAAAAAGAGTGGGGATAGTGCCAGCAACACGCTTAAGAATGTACTTAAACATAACCCCTACTTAGACAAATAGCGACTAGGGTGAATATCCATTACATTGTCTTTCCAGCCTTTAATTTTAGAACTGAGTAGATGTTGTGTGGTGTAGTAATAAATGGGAATTAAAGGCATATCAGCAAGTAAAATTCGCTCTGCTTGTTGCATATAATCAGCGCGTTTTTTAGTATCGCTTTCTTTTTCAGCCTGTTGCATTAACGCATCAAAATCTGAGTTCTTCCATACCGATGGGTTCATTGTTCCCACATCAGATCGAAATAAGTCGAGGAAGTTAGAGGCATCATTAAAATCCCCTATCCACCCTGCTCTGATTAACTGAAACTGCCTTTGAGTACGTGAATTAAGATACACTTTCCATTCTTCATTTCTAAGTTTAACTTTAACACCCAAAGTTTGCTTCCACATAGCTGCCAACGCTATAGCAATTTTTTTATGATTATCACTGGTGTTATATAACAGCTCTACTTCTAAAGGCTTATCACGTGAATAACCTGACTCTGCATAGAGTTTTTTAGCTAAAGAGACTCGCTTCTTTTTATCTAAAGCAAGTTCAGGAATAGTTTGTGACTTATAGCCATTCATTCCAGGAGGAACCCAACCTAACCCGGGCAACTCTCCTGCTTTTGTCACTTTTTCAGTCAGTATCTTTCTATCAATAGCAAAACTAAGTGCTTTACGAAGTGGTAGATTACCCTTAAATGGGGCTTTTCCAAGATTCATTGCCAGATAATAGGTTCCAATATAGGGCGTATTGCGAAAGGTATCTTTAATATTGTTGTTAATCCACTTTATCTGATCAGATGGAACATCATCTGTAATATCCAATTCGCCTGCTCTAAAACGTTTTAATTCTGCACTTTTATCTTCAGTTGGGTAAAAGTAAACCGTATCCACTTTGATATTTTCATGATCGCGATAATGTGGGTTTTTGATTAGCTTAAGGTGTGATTGTGGCTGCCATTCTGCTAGTTGATAGGGACCATTTGAGATTAGGTTGCCTGCTCTCGTCCATTTTTTACCATGCTTTTTAATAGCACTTGAAGGAATAGGATAAGTCATGTGATGACTTAATAACCCTGTTAAAAAAGGAGTGGGATTCTCCAACTGAATTTCTAATGTTAAATCATCAATGGCTTTCACGCCGAGTTGATTGATGTCTTTTTCTTTGCCATTACTTATTTGTTTTGCATTTCTAATTGGCCACAAAATGAAGGCATATTCAGATAAGGTTGCTGGAATAACTGCGCGTTGAAAAGCATTTACAAAGTCATTTGCAGTAACTTGGGCTCCATCAGACCACTTTCCATTTTCACGTAATTTAAACGTCCAGACTTTTCCAGACTCATCTTGCTGCCAACTTTTTGCAGCACCAGGAATTAATGAACCATCGGCAGCCTCTGAGATAAGACCTTCAAATAAGTCACGCTGGATAACGGACTCCGGGACACCTGTTGATTTGTGCATATCCAGAGTTTCAGGTTCTGCTCCATTACCACGATGTAATACCATTTCTGCTTGCACTGTAAAACCAGTAACAAGAAAAATCAGGGTTATAAATAGTAATAGAATATGCTTAATCAAAAGTAGATAGCCTTTTTTAATTTCGTAGCTTTTTAAAAACTCAGATTTGGTGGTCTTGGCTTATGTTTCCCGGTCAAACTCAACACGCTGTCCATTAGTACCTGTTCGAACTTTGCTATTAATATAAACAAGATCACCGTTTACAACAGTTGCATAGACACTTGAACGAAACTCATAACCATCAAATGGTGTCCATTTACACTTAGAAATAACATCTTTGTGGCTGGCTGTAATTCCCTTTTCAACATCAACAACGACAAGGTCAGCCCAGTAGCCTTCACGAATATAGCCACGCTCTTTAATATTAAATAACTCAGCTACTGCATGGCTGGTTTTCTCAACAATAAATTCCAATGAGAATATGCCATCTTGGTAATGCTCCAACAACGTTGGCAGAGTATATTGAACTAGAGGAAGTCCTGAAGGTGCTTCAAAGTAATTACCCTGTTTCTCTTCCCACGTATGGGGTGCATGGTCGGTACCAATGACATCTAAACGCCCATCTAATAAGCCTTGAAACAAAGCGGCTCTATCGGCAGCAGATTTGATCGCAGGGTTACATTTAATTAAAGCACCCTTACTTGCATAATCTTCTTCAGAAAATGCTAGAAAATGACAACAGACTTCAGCAGTGATACGTTTTTCACTTATTGGCAAGTCAGAAAATACTTCTGCTTCTTTAGCCGTTGAAATATGTAGAACATGCAATCTTGTATCATGTGCCTTAGCCAACTCTATCGCCAAAGATGAAGATTTAACACATGCCTCTTCACTGCGAATAGTTGGGTGTAACTCAAAAGGAATCTCATCACCATAAATCTGACGATAGTTTTCTTCATTTTCAATAATGGTAGGCGTATCTTCACAATGAGTAGCGACAAGAAGTGGCGCATGTTTAAAAACACCATTAAGCGTTTCCTCATCATCCACTAGCATATTGCCTGTAGAGGCACCCATAAATACTTTTAAACCACAACAAGCGAGTGGATCTATAGCTTTTATTTCTTCAAGGTTGTCATTAGAAGTGCCATGATAAAATGAATAGTTAGCAATAGACTTTTTAGCCGCTAAGACCATTTTATCTTCAAGAACATCACTATTTAAGACATTAGGAATAGTATTTGGCATATCAAAAAAGGTGGTGATTCCCCCCGCAACAGCTGCACGAGACTCATCAGTCAGATTGGCTTTATCTGGCATTCCTGGTTCACGAAAATGCACTTGATCATCAATCATACCGGGTAAAACAAACTTACCTTTTACATCCATTACATTAAGGACTTTCATTGAAGATAGGTCTTTACCTATTTTTTCAATACGCCCGTTTCGGATATAAATATCAGATTCTATAATTTGATTTTCATTAACTATTTTTGCATTTAGTATAAGTAGTGTTCCCATAATTCTTTAACCTTTGATGCGTTCTAGTTTTATAAACATGTAGGGGTAAGGGTTTTTATCATCAGCAGGGTTTTCAATTCTTTCTAATTCTTTCCATTGATACTGAGTATAGTCTGGGAAAAAAGTATCACCTGAGAATTCTTCATCAATTAATGTCAAATAAAGATTATCAGCCTGATCCAAAAACTTATTATAAAGATGAGCGCCGCCTGTGATAAATATTTCTTTGTTATTATCTAAAGTCTCACTTGCAACCTGCAAAGCAGCATCCAAGGAACTTACGACAGTACAACCTTTTATAACTAAGTCAGGGTTACGACTAAGAATTATATTTAGTCTTCCCGGAAGCGGAAAACCAATAGAATCATAGGTTTTTCTACCCATAATGATGGGACTACCCATGGTGGTTTTTTTAAACCATTGTAAATCAGCTGGGAGATGCCAGGGCATTTTATTATCCAGCCCAATCACCCTATTCTTCCCCATGGCTGCAATCATTGAGATTTTCATCTACTCAATGTACACCTTATTTAACGACTTTTAGAGAAGGACGCTTTGATGATTTTTTGGTTTTTGATTTGATGTCCGTTGGAGGTGGGGCATCTGGTGGAGGCGTATCCTCAGGTTCAAACGAAAGACCTTCTCCATTTTCACTAGCATAGAGCGCGAGTACAGCACCAATGGGAGCATAAATGCTAAAGGGTTTACCACTGAATCTTGCGCTAAAGCTTAAGCCATCTTTATCAATCAACAAATCCTTTGCTGCTGTTGGGCTAATATTCAGAATAATCTTCCCTTCTTCAACAAACTGTTGTGGTACTTGTGCTTGCGGGTTATCTGCAAAGATAAGTACATGAGGAGTGGCTTCGTTATCTACGACCCAATCATAAATTGCATTGAGTAGATAGGAACGGTTAGATGTAAACTTCATGCGTAATTAAAATATTATGGACGAATAGACTGTTCGGCAATGGTTAAAGAGCCTTGGAATAAGTCACGTGAAAAGACACGATCCATATAGTTAAGAATAGGTTTCACTTCTGGACCATTAAGATCAATTCCATATTTTGGTAAACGCCAAAGAATTGGGGCAATCGTACAGTCGATTAACGAAAAGTCATTACTTAAAAAGTAATCTTTAATTTCGAAAACTTCAGCAGCAGCCAGCATACTCTCTTTTAAAATAATACGAGCGGTACTAACACGTTCTTCTTCACCACTTTCTATATCACTAACCAGTGAAAGCCAATCTTTCTTGATACGAAATAATGTTAAACGTGTGTGTGCACGAGAAACGGGGTCAACTGGCATTAAAGGTGGATGCGGGAATCGCTCATCAAGGTACTCCATGATGACGTGCGAATCATAAAGAACGAGTTCGCGATCAACCAAAGTAGGTGCAGAGTTATATGGATTAAGGTCAGCTAAATCTTCAGGTTTATTATTTGGATCCATCTCAATAATGTCAGCCTGAATATCTTTTTCAGCAAGAACTATACGAACACTATGACAATGCGGACAATCTGGTAAAGTAAACAGAGTCATTACCGAACGACGATTTGCAACTGATGACATTAAACACTCCTAAACATTAAAAAAGGCTGCTCGATTGAGCAGCCCCATATTCTATACTAAAAGTTCAGAAAAATCCTGCATTTATACCCAAGTATAAACTTGGGTATATGAAGAATTTTTTATGAAACCTAGTGTATATCTTTCCAGTATTCTTTCTCAAGTGCTAAGGCAACAAAGAAAAACAAGATTAAGAAGAGCAAAGTTAAGATTCCGTAGAATGAACGAGATAACTGAGCTGGCTCACCTACATAGGTAAGGAAATTAGTTAAATCATGTACTACTTGATCGTATTCTGCTTCAGATAGTTTTCCTGGCTTAGCAAGCTTTAATACTGGAGCCGCATCATGATGTGCATCATCACCGTGAGCTTCTTCTTTTACCTGCCAACCTTGTAATTCCCATAATACGTGAGGCATACCAACATCTTTAAAGACGGTGTTATTCACTCCCATAGGACGAGAAGAGTCAAGATAAAAACTTTTAAGATAAGTATAAATCCAGTCTGAGCCGCGTGAACGACCGACTAAAGACAAATCTGGAACATTGGTACCAAAGGCTACAGAAGCAGCTTTTGGTGAATAAGCGGTTTTCATTAATGAACCCACTTTAAGCTTCTTACCATCTTCATCATGATTAACAATCATATATTCTGTTGTTAATTTAGTCACATCATCTTCAGATAGACCCGCATCAGTATTTAAACCAATATCTTTTGCAACACGATTATAACGACTGAACTTTAAAGAATGACAACCAGCGCAGTAGTTAGTGTAATACTTAACACCACGCTGCAAGCTATCTTTATCACTTAAGTCAACATTCGCACTTTGTAGTGCCACTCCGTGACCGCCACCACCGCCAACACTAGCTAAAACGCCAACAACCAACACAGGCACGATTAATGCAAAGATCCATTTACGTATACTATTACTCATGATGTAACCCTCTCTGGAACAGTCTGTTCAGCATTACAACCGCGCACAATAAATGGCAACAATAATGTAACTGCCAAGTAAGCTACTGGCCAAACCAATTGCTTCCATATTTGACTGTAACTGTCCGCATCTTCTGGATTTGCACGGTAGAAGTCTATAGCAATAACAGCCCCAATTAGTACGACAAACCAAAGCAAATAGCGCATTGGCTTTTCAGAATTACTGTGAGCAAAAATCACGATGAAAAACATGAAGTAAATCTCAGTCATTCTAATACCAAGTTCTTTTAATTCAGGTGTTACTGGCTTAACACCAAGATAACCAAGAATAATAAAGACAGCAGCAAAAATACCAAGATTTAACATATGTGCTGTATTACGGTAGCGCCATGATTTAATCGGATTACGATCAAGCCATGGAAGCAAGAACAACATGATAATTGCACCAAACATTGCCAATGTACCCATAAATGGAGACAAGGTAACTGCACGTAAGATCGTGTAGAACGGTGTAAAATACCAAACAGGTGCAATATGCTCTGGTGTCTTCAATGGATTCGCAGGCTCAAAGTTAGCATGCTCCAAGAAGTAACCACCCACTTCAGGCATAAAGAAGATTACTGCAAAAAATGCCATTAAGAATACTGCAACGGCAGGAATATCATGCACTGTGTAGTATGGATGAAACGGGACACCGTCAAGAGGAATACCTTTTTCATTCTTAAGTGCTTTGATTTCAACACCATCTGGGTTATTCGAACCGACCGTATGCAATGCAACGATGTGTACAAAAACTAATGCCACAAGAATCAATGGAACAGCCGCCACGTGGAAGGCAAATAAACGATTCAATGTAGGGTCAGAGATAACAAAGTCACCACGAATGAAGATGGATAGATCATCACCTATTAACGGTATTGTCTGAAATAAGTTGATAATTACTTGCGCACCCCAGAATGACATCTGACCCCAAGGTAACAAGTAACCCATAAAGGCTTCAGCCATCAAAGCAAGGTATAGCGCCATTCCTATCAACCAGACCAGCTCACGTTTACCCTTATATGAACCGTACATTAAACCACGGAACATATGGAAATAAATCACAATAAAGAAGGCTGAGGCACCAGTGGAATGCATATAGCGAATAAACCATCCACCTGGGACATCACGCATAATATATTCAACTGATGCAAAAGCTAATGCCGTATCAGGTTTATAATGCATCGTCAGGAAAATACCCGATACGATCTGGATAACCAAAACCAGCATCGCGAGTACGCCGAAGTAGTACCACGCATTGAAGTTTTTAGGAGCATAGTACTCAGACATATGCTCTTTCCAAGTATCAACAATTGGAAAGCGTTCATCAATCCAACCTAATAAGCCAGTTGCATCGGTTTTTCTTGGGTAAGCAGCCATTATGCAGCACCTCCATCTTCACCAATCAGAATAAGATCATCGCTCTTATAAAAATGAGGAGGAACCACTAAATTTGTTGGCGCTGGGACATTTTTATAAACTCGACCCGCCAAGTCAAAACGAGAACCATGACAAGGACAGTACCAACCACCTTTCCAATCAGCACCTAAATCAGCAGGTGCTAACTCTGGTCGATAAGTAGGGGAACAGCCTAGATGGGTACAGATACCAATTAATACCAACATCTCTGATTTACGTGAACGACTTTGATTTTTAGCATAACTAGGTTGTTGAGTTTCCGTTAAAGACTCGGGATCTTTAAGTAGACCCTCGTTACTAGGTAAGTCTTTCAACATTTTCTCAGTTCTTCTTACCAACCAAATAGGCTTTCCACGCCAGATAACAGTAATCTGTTGACCAGGCTCTACCTTGCTAGAATTAACTTCTACTGGTGCGCCTGCAGCCTTAGCTCGCTCGCTAGGCATCCATGAAATAGCCAATGGTGCAGCAAAACCAACCGTACCAACAGCGCCTATAACAGCAGTGGATGCAATTAGCATGCGTCTGCGTTTTACATCGACTGTATTCGAATCAGAATCGGACATGATTCATATTCTCCACGTAAGTTTAAAATTAATTAAGCACCCTTTTTAGCATGCTAAACCGCAACATCCTCACCTAGAAAAGCTCGAAGATCAAGCCTGATTAAAGAAGAATAACGATTTTTTGATCTGTGAGATAATAAGTTCTCTGGGAATAAATATCCACTCACTAGCGGATATTTATTCTTAACCACTTTGAGAGGTTCAGGTATTACCCATATCTCCCTACACGGAGAAAGGTGAATTAGAGTGCAAGTGTTTGGTTTCATGGAATATTCAAAAATATATTAGCTTCACCTTAAGTTAAGCGGGCATTTTTTGGATATGCTGTGGAATCAAAGATTTGTACTATTATCCGTTTTTCTCCGTGTGAGTTTGTGTATTAAGCTAACTTCTCATTCACTGCCTTCACAACATCATCACTAGATGTTGCCTCTACAGTGAACAATAATCCTTTTTCATCATAGTAATCTGCTAATGGTGCAGTCATCTCATCGTAAGTATCAAGACGCTTGCTGATTGCTTCAACTGTTTCATCAGCACGCTGAATTGTTTTGCTTCCACACTTATCACAAATACCATCAACTTTAGATGGCATGCTTTTTACATTGTAAATAGCCTGACAATCAGTGTTTTCACATGTACGACGAGTTGTTAAACGATCGTAAATAACATCACGAGGTACATTAAGATTAACCACAAAATCCAGCTCAACCCCAATCTTTTCTAGTAAAACGCCCAATGCTTCTGACTGAGGAATCGTACGAGGAAAACCATCTAGTAAAAAGCCGCTCTTGCAGTCATCCTCTAAAAGACGCTCACCCATGATGTTCATGATTAACTGATCAGGAACAAGATCACCAGCATCCATAAAGCCTTTTGCTTCTTTACCGAGGTCAGTTCCCGCTGTTACCGCACCACGTAGAATGTCACCCGTTGAGATTTGTACAGAACCATCAACCTTCGTCAACATCTTTGCTACAGTGCCTTTACCTGCACCTGGTGCACCTAATAGAATTAATTTCATCGTTTTGTCCTTAGTAAGAATTAAGAGTATGTGATTTTTGGGTGCGTATTTTATAGCAATCTCAAGGTAAATCCAGCATATTCTAATATAGCTCTCTTAAATCTCTTGAAAGCAACTAATGATGGGTTATAATTTCTACCCTTTTAGCTCTTTCAGACACAATCTATGAAATTAACTGCACTAACCGCCTTATCCCCTGTTGATGGCAGATACGCAAGCAAAACCAGTGACTTACGTCAGTTTTTTAGTGAATATGGTCTTATAAAGCACCGCGTATTAATTGAAATTCGCTGGCTCCAGGCTTTAGCAAATCATTCAGAAATAAAAGAAGTTCCACTGTTTTCGGATGCAGCAAATCAGACACTCGAATCTATTCTGAGCGATTTTTCTGAAAATGACGCACAACGTGTTAAAGATATAGAGCGCACTACTAATCATGACGTAAAAGCAGTTGAGTATTATTTAAAAGAAAAAATAAAAGACAATGCAGAGCTGCATAAAGTGAACGAGTTCATTCACTTTGCTTGTACCTCAGAAGACATAAATAACCTTTCCTATGCACTCATGCTCAAAGGTGGACGCGAACAGGTCTTACTACCTGAAGCATCTCAACTAATTGATGCAATTAAAGCACTTGCCGATGAGTTCGCAGAAATCCCATTACTATGTCGCACTCACGGACAACCTGCTTCACCCTCTACCCTCGGCAAAGAGATGGCAAATGTAGTCTACAGATTACAACGCCAGCATAAACAAATAGCCGAAGTTGAATTACTTGGGAAAATTAATGGAGCCGTTGGCAATTACAACGCCCACCTCAGCGCTTATCCTGACCTTGATTGGGAATTGTTTGCCAAAGATTTTGTAGAGTCACTCGGGCTTAGTTGGAATCCGTACACGATTCAGATTGAACCACATGATTATATCGCCGAATTATTTGATGCAACATCACGTTACAACACGATTGTTATCGATTTTTGCCGTGATATTTGGTCCTATATTTCAATAGGTTACTTTAAGCAGAAAGTAATAGCGGGAGAAGTCGGCTCTTCTACTATGCCACATAAAGTTAACCCAATAGATTTTGAAAATGCCGAAGGTAATATGGGAATGGCAAATGCGATGATGGCGCATTTATCACAAAAATTACCTATTTCACGATGGCAGCGCGACCTTACCGACTCAACCGTTTTACGTACTTTAGGCGTGGGACTGGGACATACCAGTATTGCGATTCAATCTACCCTTAAAGGTATTTCCAAACTTAAAGTCAATGAAGAGGCGATTGCTGCAGATCTTGATCGAAACTGGGAAGTATTAGCTGAACCCGTACAAACGGTGATGCGCCGTTACGGCATTGAAAAGCCTTATGAAAAACTCAAAGAACTCACCCGAGGACAGCGTATTACAGCTGAAATAATGGCAGAATTTATTAGCACCTTAGATATTCCTGAAGATGCCAAAAAACTATTAAGTGAGATGACCCCAGCTAACTATATTGGCAATGCTATCGAGCAGACTAAAAAACTGTGATCAGCTTATTTAATCTTGTAAAAAAGGGGGGGGTGCCATATAAACCTTACCTCCCTATCAATCCCAACTTTCAAACAGCATGAGCCATTACAATCAATCAACAATATTTGGCGATATAAGCACTGAAGAATTTCTCGCCGAGTATTGGCAAAAGAAACCCTTAGTCGTTCGCGGCGCATTCGCCGATTATGAAATGCCCTTCAGTGCTGAAGAGTTAGCAGGATTAGCCTGCGACACCGACGCCCCTGCACGCATCATTATAGAAAACGGCTTGCCTCCAAAAAACAAACCTTGGCAACTTAAACACTCTCCTTTTAGTGATGAAGACTTCACTAGCCTGCCCGACTCACATTGCACTTTTCTCGTCAATGACCTTGAACGTTACATCCCAGAGCTAGGTAATTTAATCGAACCATTTCGGTTTATCCCTGACTGGCGAATTGATGATTTAATGGTCAGCTTTGCAGAAGACAAAGGTAGCGTAGGCCCACACCGTGATGATTATGATGTCTTTCTCATTCAAGGCAAAGGAAAGCGTCGCTGGAAAGTTATCACTCGCGAAGACTATCCAAGCGCCCTAATTCCAGATCTACCCATCGCCTTACTTAAAGAGTTTGAAGCCGACGAAGAATACTTATTAGATACTGGCGACATGCTCTATTTGCCTCCTAATATGCCACACCACGGCATTGCAGAAGGTGCATGCTTCACCTTTTCGGTAGGCTTTCGTGCACCACGCACGATTGATCTAGTTCAAAACTGGCTTGAAACATTTAGCCAAAATGAAGCATTTCAAAAACGCTTTAGTGACACCGAAAGAAAACTACAAGAAAGCTGTGGCGAAATTAACAAGGAAGATCTTGATACTCTCTCCAATTTAATCCTCAATGCTGTTGAAAACCAACAACAAAATATCAATCAATTTCTTGGTAAATACCTAACCGAAAACAAAGGTGAAATACCACAACAAGAGTTATCTGAAATTACACAAGAACAGATTATATCAAATGACTTTGAACGTGAAAGCTGGTTACGCATGGCATATACAGAAGAAGATGGCATGATTAACTTTTTTGCCAATGGACATCATATTTCATTAGCGCTTGAAAAGAAGAGTGCAATTCAAGAACTCTGTGAAAATTATTATTACTCTACAGATTCTTTAAAAATCTTAGTTGAAGATGAAGCCTTTAATAAATTATTTAAAAGACTGATTTCAGAAGGTGGGATTTTCCTCGCTGATTCTGCCTAATTAAATTTAAAGCACAAGCTGCCCTAATCTTATAAAAAAGGCGGGGGTGCCTATAATGATTGAGACTCGCATTTTCCCCGAAAAAACTATTGTTTCTTATTCTTAAGATGAATTGAAGTTAGACCTAGTAACATCATAAATACGATAGATAGTGACCCCGCCGCACTGGTACTTCTTCCGCTTTGGCAACTAAGTCTAAACGAGTCATCAAGTAGTAGAGGCAGTACTAATGTTGTAAAGCGTTTTTGTTGTGCATCATCGCATAATTGTTTTCTTAACTTAGTATCATCGACATATTGTTTTGAATATTCGACGTTAAAGACGGCTTTGTTTTGTTCAATAAAAGGGGCTAATAAATCACACTCATTAAATTGAAAACATTGCTCATTAACGGCAAAATCAAAGTCATTTACCAATGCTTCAATTTGATCTAAATCATTTTTCAAACCCACTGCCAGCCCTCTTTTATGCGCTTCGCTTGCTATAAAACGGTTAAAATTTAATTGATCATTTGCATTCAAGGGTAAATTAGTATCATTCGTATAGCCGTCCATATTATCTGCTTCAACACCATCACAAGCCTTTTGTGAGGCAAGATCTAAACGGCTTTTCATTATATTTCTTACACCCGTAGAGCGAATATCTAACCAGCGCTCCCCCGCCCAACCATCAAGTGCTTTACCTAAATCTTGCTCAGCAAATTGCCCTGCATCAGAGCGCCATTCTTCATAAGAACCACCCGAGAAATAGCAGATCACTTTTTTGCCACTAGCTTGTAGTTCTTGAATGAGTGACTTTTCAGTATCAAAAAGATCGATATCATAAATATCGACATCGTAAGCGGTATTAATAGTGCCCTGTAATTGCCAGTGCAATGTCGTTAAAGGTGTTGGTTTATACCAAGAACTTCCAGCGCTGTTGGGGGTATCTGTGGTTTGTTCTCCTGATGATATATGTTCGAGTAAAGCTGCCATTTGAGGTCGATCTACACCATCTTTAGGTTCCAATGTGAAAATATCTTCACCCCACCAAGGACCAGCCGCCCAGTATGTCCAGCCCAACCATACATCATCATTGGCGTCCATGTAGTCAAGCATATTATCAAGACCTTTTAAACACTTATCATTGCGCCCACCTGCAAATTCACCAAGAAAACCACGTACATTATTTGCACGCAACCAATCAGTAAATCCCACCAGTCTTTGTGAGCCAATCGTTTCACTCACACAATTAGCTGAGGTTCCTGATGAGTCGCTATCCATATACTGATGAACTTCAATGGCATAATTATTAGCTGAGTCTACAATCTCTTTCATTACCGTCGCATTAGGTGTGCCATAGCTATCATCACTCCATGAATGTGCTCCCGTCCATGCATTACCTGGCACCAAGATAAGGTTTGAAGCTCCTGTAGATCGAATCGCAACAATGGCAGCATTTGCATCATCCCGCCAAAGCTCTGAAGGCATCTCATTTGGCTCATTCATCAAGCCAAAAATGACCTTATCATTGTCTTTAAACTGAGCGGCTAATTTAATCCATAGATCTTTAAATGCAGCTTCAGGAAGCGCACCTTGATCACCATCAAGACCAATAACTTCACCGTAATAACGAGCACCATTATGTGGGTCTAAAATCACTCGTGCCTGCTTTGATGTTGCATACGCAACAAAGTCTTTTATTCGCGCAAGCTCTTCTTGATTTAAAGGGCCATTTTGGTCGTTTTGTATACGCTCCCACATAAAAGGCAAACGAAATACATTCATTCCTTTACTGATAAAATAGTCAACTTCTTGGTGAGTTGGGTAGGTATAGTCCGTATTAAAAGTACCCGGTAAATTTCCCGTACCAAAATCTGCACCCGCTAAATTAACGCCATTAAACTGAGTTTTTGCATGAGCAAACTGGCTACTGCTAATGAATAAGATAGTGGTAGTGATATAAAGTATTAAGCTAATTTTATTTTTTAGTATTTGTAAAAACATGCTCCCTCCGAGCTACTCGCACTACTGATAGTCTACTTTCCAATATTGACTAATTTGTATTGTAATAGATATCACATTGACATTATAGATGATGAAAAATTAAGCAATAGCCAGAGGATATCGTGAACTGATAGACTTGAGGGATAGGAATAAGTTCAATTATAGTGCTAGCTAATACATATATAAAGTGTAGTTATTTAACTCTGGTCTTTTCAATTATGAAAAAAGACGGGGGGTGCCATTAGTTATTACGGAAGTCTTGAAAGGCTGAAAAATTAAACTTCTGAAAGAAGGAAAAATCTTGTTTCATTGAGCAAAGCTTGCAACAAAGAATTCTTATTAAGCAATAGAAAAAGAAAAACACAAGTAGGAGTGTGAATATTAAGTCGACAAACAAGAAGAGAAATAATCTATACATAGATTACTTCTATCAATAAGAAGAGTATTTAGGAAGGTAAACCCGTTAGCGGGTATTATCTAAGAGATAAAACGCTCTTCCATAGGTACTAATATTAAGAGACCTCAGTATAAGAAAACTAATATTTAAAAAGCACCTAAAGGAAGAGCGAATTATAAGCGTATGCTTAGTTCTTGTCTTGATCAACCAGTTGATTAGCTGTAATCCAAGGCATCATACCGCGTAGCTTTGCACCAACAACTTCAATACCGTGTTCCTTATTTAAACGACGGTAGCCTGTCATTGACGGATAGTTTCCCTGCCCTTCTGCAATAAACTGCTTAGCATA
Source organism: uncultured Cocleimonas sp. (assembly GCA_964632635.1). GTDB lineage: Bacteria > Pseudomonadota > Gammaproteobacteria > Thiotrichales > Thiotrichaceae > Cocleimonas. Next base: position 25,223 of record CAZWEA010000020.1, read on the forward strand.
CTCACCTGACTGGATATTGGCTAATGCTTCACGCATAGCCGCACGAGATTCCTCATTGATAACTTTTGGACCCGTGACATATTCTCCATATTCAGCATTGTTTGAGATTGAGTAATTCATGTTGGCGATACCACCTTCATACATTAAATCAACAATCAATTTTAGCTCATGCAAACATTCGAAGTATGCCATTTCAGGTGCATATCCTGCTTCTGTTAAAGTATCAAAACCTGCTTTAACCAACTCAACTGCACCACCACAAAGGACAGCTTGCTCACCAAATAAATCTGTTTCACATTCATCACGGAATGTTGTTTCGATAATTCCAGTACGACCGCCACCAATACCTGATGCGTAAGACATAGCAATGTCTCTTGCTTTACCCGATGCATCTTGCTCAACTGCGATTAAATCTGGAACACCACCACCACGAACGAATTCAGATCGCACGGTATGACCCGGTGCTTTTGGTGCAATCATAATCACGTCTAAGTCTTTGCGAGCAACGACTTGATTATAAATAACCGCGAAACCATGAGCAAACGCAAGAGCCGCGCCTTGCTTGATGTTTGGCTCAATTTCATCTCTATAAAGAACTGACTGAAACTCATCTGGAGTTAAAATCATAACCACATCAGCAGAGGCTACCGCTGTAGGAACATCAGCTGTTTTTAAACCAAAACCTTCTGCTTTCTCAATCGAAGGTGATCCAGGGCGAAGACCCACAATAACATCAACACCAGAGTCTTTAAGGTTTGCAGCATGTGCATGCCCTTGAGAACCAAAACCAATAATGGCAACCTTTAGACCTTTGATAACTGATAGGTCACAATCTTTGTCGTAATAGATATTCATATTTACTTTTTCCTTGTCATATTCTGTATTTTAAATAATTTTAAATGGCTAATTTGTAACTAAATTTTGAGGGCATTATTTCCACGAGTTATTCCCATCGCACCTGAACGAACGACTTCTATCACCTTATGCTCTTTCATTGTCTCTAAAAAACCATCGAGTTTATCTGAGCGACCCGTAATTTCAATGGTATACATTTTATTTTTCACATCAATCACGTTAGCACGAAAAATATCTGCCATGCGTTTAATTGAAGCACAGGACTCCATATTATTAGCCGCTACCTTTACAAACATAATTTCACGTTCGATATGTACATAATCCGAAAGCTCCATGACTTTTACAACATCAATCAGCTTATTAAGCTGCTTGACGATCTGCTCAATTGAAGCATCATTGCCTTTTGTCACCAAGGTCATTCGAGATAAGGTTGGGTCATCGGTGGGAGCGACTGTTAATGATTCAATATTGTAGCCACGTTGCGAAAACAAACCTGAAACCCGTGATAATGCACCTGTTTCATTTTCCATTAGTATTGAAATAATATGTCTCATAGTATCGTTCATTCTACGCCTTCTTCTTGCCGTTCATATCATCAATCGCATCTTGCTTATTAAGGTACATTTCATTATGACCATAACCTGCAGGAATCATTGGATAAACATTACCTTGTTTATGGGTAATAAAATCGAGGAAATGTAAACGCTTAGTATCGGAAATCGCTTCTCTTAATGCGCCTTCGACATCCTCAGGTTTTGTGATTTGAACGCCCACATGACCGTAAGCCTCAGCTAATTTCACAAAGTCAGGTGTTGATTCAAGATAAGTTTGTGCATAACGTTCTTCATAGAAAAATTCTTGCCACTGCCGAACCATTCCTAAAACACCATTATTTAAGTTAATAATATTTAAAGGTAAGTTATATTGCTTACAGGTAGAAAGCTCCTGAATACACATTTGGATGCTACCATCACCCGTAATACAAGAAACCGTTTCATCAGGGTGTGCTAATTGAATACCCATCGCAGCAGGTAAACCAAAGCCCATGGTTCCTAGACCACCAGAGTTGATCCAACGATTAGGCTTATTAAAACGGTAATATTGTGCAGCCCACATTTGATGTTGCCCAACATCAGAGGCGACATAAGAATCACCACCCGTAATTTCAGATAACTTTTCAACAACATACTGCGCAAGAATTTCATCACCTTGATCGTACGCAAGACAATCAACACTTTGCCATTCTTTAACTTCTTTCCACCAGGCATCAAAAGCAGATGTATCTGGTTTAATATTCTGCACTTTCATCTCAGCTAACAATGCATTCAATACGTTCTTAACATCACCAACTATTGGATTATGCGCCTTAACATTTTTTGAAATACTAGTCGGATCAATATCAATATGAATGACTTTTGAACCCGGTGAAAATTTATTTAAATCACCTGTCACTCGATCGTCAAAACGCGCACCTACACAAATGATTAAGTCAGCATAATGCATCGCTCTATTTGCTTCAAAGGTGCCATGCATGCCAGGCATGCCAAGGTATTGCTTATCTTTAGTTGGATAAGCGCCCAATGCCATTAGCGTTGTAGTTATCGGAAAATTAAATACATGAGCAAATTCAATTAACTCTTTAGATGCTTGAGATGAAACAACCCCACCACCTGCATATAAAATAGGTTTTTTCGATTGAGCAATCATGCTCAGTGCTTTTTTGATTTGTTTCGCATTACCCTTAATCGTAGGCTGGTAAGAGCGCATCTTTAAAACTTTGGGGTAATCAAATTCAATTTTGTAAAGTTCTGGATCAGTTAGATCCTTAGGAATATCTACAAGCACAGGGCCCGGTCGACCAGACATCGCGATATGAAATGCTTTCTTCATAGTTGGCGCAATATCTTCAATGGTAGTAACAAGGAAGTTATGTTTAACACAGGGGCGCGTAATACCCACAATATCAATTTCTTGAAATGAGTCATTACCAATTAGCGCACGTGGCACTTGCCCTGAAATAACCACTAAAGGAACAGAGTCCATATAAGCATCTGCAATGCCTGTGACCGCATTCGTTGCGCCAGGACCAGATGTGACAATACAGACACCTGGCTTATCAGTTGATTTTGCATAACCTTCGGCAGCGTGGATTGCGCCTTGCTCATGCCTACTTAAAATATGTCTGATGTCACCACGTTCTTCTGCTTTATAAATTTCATCATAAAGGAATAAAACTGCTCCACCAGGATAACCAAAAATGGTATCTACATTTTCCGCTTTAAGACATTCTATGAATATCTCTGCACCTGATAATTTCACTACTCGTTCCACCCTAATTACTGAATAATATGAGACCCGACATCATAATATGAAAATTAAATGAAATATAGCTGAAAGTGAGGTCTTTATTGAGTTAATAATGACCTCCATAAGTAGATGGCACCCCCCCTGTTTTTAGACAATTGTATTAAGGGCACCTCTATTAATTAGATACCTTAGACTAACTCTTAGTTTACAGCCTCACTCTTTGAGTCTTTTTCGATGGTCTTATTGATAAAGTCCATTACATCACAGGATATTTTATTTCCGCCATCACAAGCAAGCTGATAATAATGCATCGCTTTAAATAAGTCTTGTGTCACATTCTTTTCACCTTTGGCATAGGCATCTCCAAGGTAATAACAAGCATCTGCTACTTTTCCGTTACAAGCTTGCATTGAAAGCGCCACTGCTTTTTCATAATCCTGCTTTACAGCCTCACCTTTATCATAAGCAAAAGCTGAATTATAACAGCCCTCTACCTCACCTTTTTCGCAAGCTTTAAGATAATATTCAACTGCCTGACTGACATCCCTGTCCACACCCTCAGCAAAGTTGTACATATTTCCATACTCATAACAAGCCGTTGCCACGCCCTTTTCGCAAGCCTGATTAAACAACCTTATAGCACGCGCATAGTCTCGTTTAACTCCGCCCTTTAAGCCTCGAAATAAGATGCCTAAGCGGTGACACATTTTAAAGTTATCTGCCTTACATTCTTTTTCATAAAGTGCCACGACCTCTTTTTGTGAACATGCATCATCCATACCACCATCACAGGCTTTTATAAAAAATTTTGCAGCTTTCTTCGAGTCTTTTTCAACATCCTTCCCTTCTCGATAAGACAAACCTATATTAACGCAACTCGTTGGATCCCCTAGCTCACAAGCCTCAAAAAAATAAGCTCCAGCTTTAGTCATGTCTAGTTTTACCCCTTGAGCATTAGCATAGATAACACCAAGGTTAAAACAGCCATCTACCATTCCAGCAGCACAGCTTTTAATGAAAAGCTCTTTAGCTTTTACATAGTCTTGCTTCTCCCCTCCTTTACCTTCATAGAAAAAGGAACCAATATTGTAACAGGCAGCAGGATCACCAAAATCACACGCTTTACGATAAAAAACCTTCGCCTTATTGATATCTTTTACTACACCTTCCCCCATATAAAATATATCACCGATATGGAGGCAGGCCTTGGCGTAATCACCATCGCAAGCTTTATTTAGGTTTGTTAAAGCTGTCTCAAAGCTTTGTGTTACCCCCCTGCCACTTCTATAAGCAAGAGCAACATTAAAGTAGGCAGCAGGCGTTGCTTGCTGACATTCATCGGAGTGTTTTTTATCGGTATCAGTCCCTATTTTAGATAAACACTTATCGACTACAGCGGTTTTCTCTGCTTTATCACCTTGAGTATCGGCGTACACATTTAGAGTCACAGAGCACAGCGCAAATGCCATCACTATAAAAATTTTCCACATTACTTAATATCCACCTGATCGCTGAAACAAAGAAATCATTATAAAGTAAATCTATAGAACACCAAAGAGCGTGAGAGATATTGTTGGTATTAGCTTCATAATCACTATGGGGTAATTGTGTAAAAC
>CAZWEA010000021.1:0-29791 GCA_964632635.1 uncultured Cocleimonas sp.
TAACTATATAATATAACTACTTATGTATTTATAGTGGATGGCAAAATACTATAAATACTTGCTTATGACGTTCTCCTCTTCCGCCAAATCCGAATGCCCGCTTATAGCGGGCTTTTTTGTATTTGGCGGAAGAGGAGGGATTGGTTCACATGACCGGTTCGAGCCGGAGCGTAGCGGAGACCAGCGACCGCTAGGGAGCTAATCCCGACTGAGTCAGTTACTGCTAAAAATCCAGTAATTTGAGAAACAGTATCAAACAATAGAATTTAGATCTGGTAGATAATTTCCCAAGGATATTTCTACAGCCTCGTTCTACTATAACAGGCTCCCTATAATGAGAGCACTTATAAAACTCTTTTAGAATGGAATGCCATAGAGTGACAATTAACTATAGTGTTTAGGTGTCCTTTAGTAAAAAATATGGTGTTTTTGAATGTAAGTATTAATAATTCATCAGTAATTCCAGACAAAAAAAATGACCACTTCCCGTGGTCATTAATTTAGAAACCTCCTTGCGTAATTCGCTTTTGCGTTTCTGCCGCTTTGCTTTACGGCTTTTTTGGTGTGCCCCGCCTTTGCGCATTATTGCGGCTTGGGCAACGGGGTTTCTCCTACGATATAGTCTTGTCGGCACATCTACCTCCTTGTCGCTATGCGACGTATGGGAGCGTGAACCAGTACGGTTCTTTCACTCTTTTATGTAATTTACGAATCCGTTTTTCTCGCATAAGAAATTCAGGCCCTTGGCTTGTTTTTTGAAAACCGAACTGCTTTGGCAACTTGCTATACAAAGAACGTGGCGGCTTGCTGTATTTGATATGCTTTAACAACGCGCCGATTTCAAAGCTATGGTAGTAGATGGAATTGATGCCTAGCTCATGACGAATAAAATCAATTGTTGCTGATAACATTGCCTCTTCCCAGATTTTTGCATAGGGAGCCAATACATCATTTGCATATGATTGAATTTCATCACTGCTATATTCACCGTACCAGTCATAGCCTTCTTTGACCGCTTCGCGTACTTCTTTAACCCAATCACATTGAATTTCTTCAATAAGTACTTCGTTGGTCTCAAAGTCTAAATCTAAACGTACCCATGCAAGCGTGCCACGATTGCCGTCCTTTAAACTTGGGTGACTCCACGAGTTAAATGTGTGCACATCATCTGGACGAATAAGTTTCTGAAACTGCTGAGTGTGGTCTGTTGCCATATTTAGTTGTAACACCAAGTGATAACCCTGACGGCTCATTTGGTTCCACTTCCAATATTTTTTACCATCACCCCATTGATCTAAGGTCATAACGAAGGCAAGTGGCTTTTCATCCCAACTCATTTCCAGCATCTTTGCACTAATCAAGCCATTTCCTGCTGCTGCTAATACCTTTTTTACAGGTGATTTATTTAGCAAACTTGCGTACGGCGACTGCTTTAACTGATTGATTGATATTGTTTTAGCTCCAATATAATCTTTTAGTAACATCAATGCATAGCGATCACGAAAGTAGTAAAACTTTGTACGCTCGCCTGTAAGACAGGCAAGGATTTCTTTTAAATCTTGTAGTTCCATAATGTATTGCCTTTGTAACACAGCGTATTAATGACAGCTGTGTTTTCTATTTTAGTCGGTATCTACTAACTCCCATCTTCAATTCCATCATCGGAGCTTTCAAACTTGCTGTACTTACATCTCAATTATGTAAAAAGAGGGGGGGTGCCATATACGCCACGTATAAAGAACTTCATCCTTCACTCTCTTAGTCTCTATCATTTTTCAGGGCATAAAAAAACCCTGAGGATTGACATCACTCAGGGTTTTAAATGTTCACACAAAGCTACCGATTAGGGCAGTTATGCAAATTACTGAGTCATGCTTAATATTTAATAACTAAGCTCCCAGCATTATTTTAGGGAGATTAGTTAATAATTCTCTTTTGTTGTTTTAGATTTATGAACATTTATATCTCCTAAAATTAAATGATTATTTGCAGTCGCAAATGATCTCGTTGTTTGTGGGCGCGGATTCTGCACCAGTTTAATCTACCTGTCAAATATATTTATACCCTGGGTTTTTATTAGTTAGAAAGTTTTACCTAATGGCACCCCCGCCTTTTTTACACAATTAGTGGCTTTGACGGATAGTAGAATAGCTAATTAAAAGCGACAAAATTCAGCTTCAGTCAACTCCCGCCATTTGCCTTCTTCAAGGTTTTCATCTAACTTTATATCCGCTATTTGTTCTCGATGTAATTTAACTAAGTGATTACCAACGGCTGCCATCATGCGCTTTACTTGATGATATTTTCCTTCACTTATACTGATTCGTATTAGTTTAGTATCAAGCTTTTCTACTATTGCTGGCTGGCAACGATTTTTTTCATCCTTTAGTTGTACACCCGTCTCTAAAATACTGATTTGCTTTTCAGTTATCTCATCATGTAGATCAACCAAGTAGATTTTATAATGTTGATGCTTAGGGGATGTAATACGATGTAACCACTGACCATCATCGGTTAGCAATACAAGTCCCGTTGTATCAATATCTAAGCGTCCTGCCACATGAAGTTTATCTGAATTTGCGACAAATAAAGTATCAAAAATAGTTTGGTGGTCATTATCTTTATTGGCACAAACAATACCCGCAGGCTTGTTATACATCAGATAGCGAAGTTGGGGCTTTGTGATTGAAACACCCATATATTCAACATTAGCATCTTCTTTTATATGCTGTGCTACATTGGTAACAACTCCACCATCAACTTTTACCTTGCCTTTTTTTATGACTATTTTGGCTTGAGAACGGGTAAAAGCAGTAGAGTTTGAAAGAAGTTTATCTAGGCGCATATTAAAAATGCCCTCTTCTGAGGGCATTAAACTGTTTAAGAAGCATACGGATTTCTGAGTATCATCGTGTGATCTCTATCAGGACCCGTCGATATGATGTCGATTGGTGTATCAAGCAATTCTTCCATTCGTTTTAAATAAGCCTTAGCTTTTTCTGGCAAATCATCATATTCAGTAACGCCAAAGGTCTTGCTCATCCAGCCTGAATGTTCTTCATAAATTGGATTACAACGTGCAAAATCAGTCGTATTAATGGGTGGCACTTCCATTTCCACACCATCTAACTCATACCCTGTACAAATTTTTATGGTTTCAACTTCATCTAATACATCAAGTTTAGTGACACAAATACCGGTAATACTATTGATTTGCATCGCACGCCGAAGTGCTACAGCATCAAGCCATCCACAACGTCTATCGCGGCCTGTTGTGGCTCCTTGTTCGTGACCTACTTCAGCAATATGAGCACCAACATCATCAAATAATTCTGTTGGAAAAGGTCCAGACCCAACACGGGTTGTGTACGCCTTTGTGATACCTAATATATAATCTAGGTCGGTTGGCCCAACACCTGCACCCGTACAAACACCACCTGCAGTAGTACTAGAGGATGTCACATAAGGATAGGTACCATGATCTATATCGAGCAAGGTACCTTGGGCACCTTCAAACATAATATTTTTTCCATCTTGGCGTAGTTTATGTAAAGTATGCGGTACATCAATAATCATCGGGCGTAGTTTTTCAGCCATAATGAGGCTTTCTTCTAGCACTTTTTTATAGCTAACTTCTTCAGCTTTAAAGTAGTTCTTTAAAGCGTAGTTGTGATATTCCATCACCTCTTTAAGTTTTTCAGTGAAACGTTCAGTATTTAACAAATCACCTAATCGCAAACCACGACGGGAGATTTTATCTTCGTAAGCTGGGCCAATTCCGCGACCCGTTGTACCAATCGCTTTATTCCCACGAGCCACTTCACGCGCTGCATCTAAGGCAACATGATAGGGAAGGATTAACTGGCAAGCTTCTGATAATTTCAAACGCTGCGAGGCTGGAACACCTTCTTTTTCAAGCATTTCTAATTCTTCAAGCAGTGCATCAGGCGCTAACACCACACCATTACCAATAATACACTCTACACCATCACGTAACACGCCAGATGGAATAAGATGTAAAACAGTTTTCTTGCCATCGATAACCAAAGTGTGACCCGCATTGTGACCACCTTGAAAACGCACTACGGCTGAAGCTTCTTCGGTTAAAAGATCAACTACCTTTCCTTTTCCTTCGTCACCCCATTGGGTTCCGAGTATAACTACGTTTCTTCCCATCTCAGATTTCCTTCTGATAAATGTTCAAATTACTATTTAAATTAATTATGAATTGACTATAAATCTACAACAATCCAAGCATCACCATGCCTTTCAATTTTCTGCCTACAACCATATTGTTCGGCTGTAAATCCTGAGTCTTTATCCAACTGCCTAATGACATTATCACCTTTTTTACGTAATGTATTAATGAGTTCATCCAACGCTTTATCTAATGAATAAGGTGCCAAGATATAGTTTTTTCTTATGTTTTTTTGCTTTTCGACAAAACTTGCTAAAGTTCGTAAATCTGTACTAAAACCAATCGCAGGCCGATGATTACCAAAGGCTTCTCCGATACCATCATAGCGCCCACCCTGTGCGATAGAGTCACCTCTACCAGATAAATATACAGAAAAGATAATACCCGTATGATAGGCATAACCACGCATTTCGGAGAGATCTATATGTATCTTTACTTTTGGGAAATACGAAGCAATCAAGTGACAAATTGCTTCTAAATGATCAACTGCATCAAGTACAGTTTGATCTGCACCTTTTAATATTTGTCTAGCCTGCTCAAGAACTTCAATCCCACCATTAAGGTGCGGCAATTGAGATAACATGTCCACTTCAGCTTTCGTTAGATTTTGTTTCTCTAACCATGTATCAATTTCTGGAATAGACTTTCTAGCGAGCATACCAAAGTATTCATCTTGCTGATGTTGATCCAAGCCAATTTGTTCTGCTAAGCCACTGACAACACGGACATGCCCAAGATCAAGAACTGAGCCAGTTACATCGACACTTTGTAAAGTTTCTAACATTAAAGAGATAATTTCGAAGTCACTTTCAACACCTTCGTGTCCAAAGATTTCAGCGCCCACTTGTACAGGTGAACGTGAACCACCCTGCTGTGCGCTTCTTGTTCTTAGTACGGTACCGATATAACACAAACGATTCACGGGGGCATTACTATCGCCTTTAGATAGACGATGTGCATCCATTCTCGCAACTTGGGGAGTGATATCAGCGCGTACACCCATCATACGACCAGTGACTTGATCGGTGATTTTAAATGTCTGTAAATCTAACTGTGTGCCCATGCCTACGCGCAAAGACTCTAAGTACTCAACCAAGGGAGGCATGACAAGGCGATAGCCCCAGCTTGCATATAAATCAACCAGCTGACGACGCAGAGCCTCTAATCTCTCAGCATCATCGGGCAAAGATTCGTTAATACCATCAGGAAGTAACCACGTATTCATAGCAAAGACTTTTTAGCGAGTAATTTCATAAAATATGGGGGTGTATAATATTTGATTAACTAAGATAAAGTAATACAAGACCAGCAACAATACTTGCCAATCCAAACATACGCAAGGAACTTTCTGGAGTTTCAACCATGGTCTTGTATACTTTTTTAATACTTTCAGGACTAATAAACGGCAATAACCCTTCTAGGATTAATAATAAAGCTATTGCCGTAAGTAAGTCATGCCAATTCACAAATTATCTAAACCTTAGCCTGTCAACGCCGCCAATATTATCGACAAAATTAATGACCATTCTGATTCTTAAAGTACTTAAAGAAATCAGCATCAGGCTCTACAACCATAATATCACCATTTTTACCTAATGACTCACGGTATGCACCTAAGCTACGGTAGAAGGCATAAAATTCGGCATCTTTTTGAAAGGCACTTGCATAGATATTCGCAGATTTAGCATCACCCTCACCACGAAGTTTCTCAGCATCACGATAGGCATTAGCCTCAATGATAGTGGCTTCACGATCAGCTATTGCACGAATTTTTTCGCCTTCAGCTTTACCTCTAGAACGAAATTCTTGAGCTACTCGAACACGCTCAGACTCCATTCGCGCATAAACAGATAAACTTGCTGTTGGCGGGAAGTCGATTTGACTTACGCGCGTATCAACAATTTCAATACCGAGATTTAATGCAGTTTCAGCCGCTTTATCACGCATTGCGTCCATAATTTCACCACGCTCTCCTGTGATTGCTTCATGAATGGTTCGCGTACTGAATTCATTGCGTAAACCATCTTTCATAATACTTTCTAGACGGTTTTGAGCACGACCAATATTGCCATTGGTGGCACGATAAAAATCACTCACATTTGAAATGCGCCATTTCACAAAGAAATCAACTACCAGTGACTTCTTTTTATTTGTCAAAAAATCATCTGGTTTTGCATCTAGGGTTAAAATCAAAGTCGGAAACTTCTTGATATTATTCATCATCGGGACTTTAAAATGTAATCCCGGTTTAATATCTGTTTCAACGATTTCATTAAATTTTAATTTAATCGCAGTTTCACGTTCATCTACGATATAAGTAAATGTAGCAAAAAATACTGCGATTATTGCAACAATAATTATAAGTATATTTTTCATTTTATCGTCCCTGCCTTGTGCCACTTCGGGTACTATTTCGGAGCTGTTGCTGCTGTTGTACTCTTTGATTGCGTAATGCTTCCACCGCACCACTGGTAATAGGATTAAAGTCAGATTGCTTTTCATTTGATCCAGACTTACTGCCTAACTGATTCAAAGGCAAATAAAGTAAGTTATTACCTGATTTTGTATCAACCATAACTTTGGTAGAATTTTTATAAACTTCTTCAATTGTTTCTATATAAAGACGGTTACGAGTAACTTCTGGTGCTTTTTGGTACTCTGCCATTAACTGAGAGAAACGTGAAGCATCACCTTCTGATTTTGATATCACCTGACTTTTATAAGCACTTGCGGCTTCCATCAAACGAGAAGCTTTACCTTCAGCAACGGGAACGACTGCTTCTGCATAGGCTTCTGCCTCATGCTTATAACGAACCAAATCTTCCTGCGCTTTATTAACATCATCAAAGGCTTCTTTAACCTCTTTTGGAACAGCGGCATCATCAAGGTTAACCTTAACTACTTCTAGACCTGAACCATACTTATCTAGAACGACTTGCATTCCACTGAGTGTTTCTAAACCAATCGATGAACGATTTTCAGTTAAAATAGAATCCAAAGTATTTCTGCCTGCTACTTCTCTTAGTGCACTACGCATTACCTGAAAAATAGTTCCTCTTGATTGGTTCGACTCCAAATCAGGAAGGTAGACATTAAAAAGGTAGTCTTTAATACTTTTTATTTTGTAATGAGCTGTTACCGAAAGATCAATGATATTTTCATCCTGCGTCAACATATGCATGCGATCTTCTACTTTTCTTTGCTTATCTACATTGACTTTCTCTACCGTATCTATCGGACGTGGAAACTTCCAATGCAAGCCTGGGTCAGTAATTTTGTTAAACGCACCAAAACGGAATTCAACACCATTTTCTGCTGCATCTATAGTATAAAACCCTGTAGCTAACCATGCGGCTAGCAATGCAACTCCAATCATTCCTAAAGCAGCAGCACTTGGCCCACCACGTCCAGAACCGGATCCTGATCCTGATTTTTTATTACCAAAAATGCTACTGATTTTCTCGTTCATTTTACGCGTAATATCTTCGATGTTGTCTGTGGCATTTCCTGTAGGTTTACCACTAGGCTTTCCTTTCGAACTGTCACTTGACTTACCTTTGTTCCAAGGATCTTTATCACCACCTGGTTCATTCCAAGGCATATAGCTACTCCAAACAATTATTGTATTTTAAATATATGGATAAAATTGTAAATCTCAATAGTAGTCTAAAAACTAACCACTAACTTCCAACCTGTGAATTGTACAACACTTAAAAAAAATGTGCAGTTTAACTTACATCTATTCTATATAATGATAATATTAGTATCTATTAATAATCCATATTATCTAAATGCAGCCAATCCTCCAAAATAACGAAATAGACAATAGCAAATTTCTACCTGACCTTGAACAAATTGAAGTCAAGAAATTACAATTGGACACCGCAAACAAGTTAAATCTACAGCCATTCTTCTCGGATACATTAAAATCTGGAGCTAACGGACCCGAACTTGCCATCATACCTTCTGGGCAATACGAAATGGGCTCCACTGTAGATGAATTTGGCCATCATCGTCATGAATACCCTCAACACTACACCAGTATTAATACGCCCTTTGCGATTGGGCGATTTACAGTTACAGCTGAGCAGTTTGAACAATTTCGTGAAGATACCGAATGGTTCCTAAGGTCCGATTTAATTTGGTCTTCAGGAAAAAAACCTGTAATTAATATTCGCTCGGCAGATGCTCACCTCTATCTTGATTGGCTTAGTGAGCAAACGGGAGAACACTATCGACTCCCAACTGAATCTGAATGGGAATATGCTACTCGTGCCGGCAGTACAACAGCCTTTCACTTTGGAGACGACATTACCTGCAAAGAAGTACACTTCCATTCGCTGTTTCCATATAACGAAGCCAAACAGAAAAAACGTTGGTTTTTACCGTTATGCTCACCGATGACAACAACATTAGAGGTAGGTACAAAACCAGCTAACCAATGGGGCTTACATGATGTGCATGGCAATGTTTGGGAGTTTACTGATTCACCTTGGCGAGGTTCACATATCAACAGCAATCGCGACGGTAGCATAGACACAAGCTTTATTAGTTCGGCTATCGTAACTAAAGGTGGCTCATGGTTTGATGAAGCTGTTCATTCTCGTAGTGCTGCTCGCAAGAAACGTTTATTTGATGAAATGGATACAAATCTCGGCTTTCGTGTTGTTCGTGAAATATAGAAAAATCTGTGGAAATCATCAATACTAACTTTGGTAGTTACAAGCTACAAAGACTTCCAATATTAAGAAATGACAACTTACGTGCTTGGGATGCTGCTGATGAGTTGTTATTACAAATCCTATTTGATGAACACTCCAAGCACCTTCAAACACCCGAAAAACCTGTACTTATTATCAATGATGCTTTTGGTGTGCTATGCACCTCATTGCACACAACCGCTGTCCACAGCTGGTCAGACTCTTATTTAAGTCATTCAGCAACACAACACAATCTGCTACTCAACCATATTACAGCTAATATCAAATATATACCTGCAAGCGACGAGCTTCAGAGAAAGTATGATTTAGTGATTATCAAAACCCCAAAAACTTTAGCATTACTTGAAGATCAACTCTGCCGACTGAAACCACATCTTTCAACTGACAGTATCATTATTTCAGCAGCAATGACTAAGCACCTTCATACATCAACACTTAAACTATTTAATAAAATTCTTGGAACGACGACCACTTCGCTTGCTACTAAAAAAGCGCGTTTGATTTTTACTAGAAACGATAAACTGAAAAGTCTTCAGTCACCCTACCCGAAAACAATTAAGGATAATAAATACAATTTAACACTTGTTAACCATGCCAATGTTTTTGCAGGTAACAAGTTAGATATCGGAACCAGATTTTTAATCGAAAACCTAAAAAACTGCCCACCCGCAGAACATATTGTTGATCTTGGCTGTGGTAATGGTGCGCTAGGCATTATGGTGAAGCGACACCAGCCAAAGGCTGACATAAGCTTTATCGATGAATCATACTCAGCTATTGCTTCAGCTAAAATTAACTTCAAACACGAGCATCAAAACAAAACATATGATAGCGTCAACTTTTATACTAGTGACTGCTTTCAACAATTTACGGGTGATAAACCAGATTTAATCCTGTGCAACCCACCTTTTCACCAAGAACATAGTGTCAGTGACCATATTGCTTGGCAGATGCTTAAACAGAGCTATCAGCAATTGACCATAAACGGCGAAATCTGGCTAATTGGAAATAGGCACCTTGCTTACCATGTAAAACTGAAGAAACTTTTTGGTAATTGTAAAACGATTGCTTCAAATAAAAAGTTTGTGATTTTAGTTGCAAAAAAACTTAATCGAACCTCAAACTATGTTCGAATTGAGACTCACACAAAAGTCTCAATAAAGTAAAAGATTAAACAAAAGACAACGGGGCTTACTTGTGCAAAACAAAACAATAATTTGGATAACACTTCTCATAGGGCTATTTTTTACAAATGCTTCAGCAGATAGCCAAAACCAACAAGATGAATTTTTACAAGCCTATGATGTACTCCACAAAGGAGGTCATTTTGATAGTGCTCACCTTAGAGGTTATATTCTTAAGCCCTATCTTGATTATGAGCGAATTAAACAGCGCTTGAAAAAAAGCAGTGATCAGACACTGGTAGATTTTATTCATCAAAATCCACGATCTTTACTCGCAGATAATATTAGCAACGATCTAATAGAGCGCTTTGCAAAACAAGGTAAATGGCGATCGATTCTTAGATATTATCAAGATGGTCGTGGTGACACTAAATCTAAGTGCAATGGACTTGAAGCAAAGATCCGTACAGGGCAAAATGTTCAACAAGCCCAAAAAGATGCGTTAAAAGTCTGGCTATCAGGTAGTAGCCGACCCAATAGCTGCAACTCTTTGTTTTCACTTCTCAGAAAAAAAGGTGTGATCAATAACACTAACACTTGGCAACGTATTGCTTTAGCAATGGAGGCAGGTGGAACACGCTTATCAAAAAGTCTGGCTAAATATACAAGCAACCCCGCTCTTATCTCTTTATGGACAAAGCTACGAAAAAAACCTGCAAAGCATTTAAAGAATAAGTTACTTAAGAAAAAAGATGCTCACACCCGACTGGTTATAGCGTATGGAATTAAACGTCTAGCGAGAAAAAATACCAGTAAAGCGAGCAAGCAATGGACTAAATTTCAAAAAACTCATCACTTTACACCAACAGAAAAAGCTGACATAGAGAGTTATCTTGGCGTGAAACATGCCTATAACCACAGCCCTTATGCATTACAGAAACTATCCGTTATTCCAGCAAAGCTTCGAAGTGATGAGGCTAGCGCATGGATGGCTCGAATGGCTTTACGCCAAGGCGACTGGAGTAAGCTCCTAAATGCTATTTATGGGATGCCTGCCGAGATCAGGAAAAAAGACATTTGGCAATATTGGCTGGGCTATGCTGAAAAAAAGTCACGCAAAAAGGTAAGTGTAAACTTACATAAGCTAGCAAAGAATGCTTCTTTCTATGGGTTTTTAGCTGCAGATGAATTAAATCTACCTTATGAAAGATTATTGCAACCGGAACGAAATTGGGCAGCACTGACTCCTAAAGTCAAAAGAATTCCTGCGATACAACGAGCCACGGAATTATTTTCCCTAGGCATGGATAGTCTGGCAAAAAAAGAATGGTTCTGGGCATTAAAAAACTTGAATAAACAAGATAAGTTAATTGCCGCGGCATATGCCCATGAAATAAATCAACCATTTTTAGGCATTGTTACCGTATCTAAAACAAAGGATTGGAATCAAACTGATTTACGCTTCCCACTAAAATACCAGTCTCTCGTAAAACAGTCGGCTCAAAAACACAGAATAATACCAGCTTGGGTTTATGGTATTATGCGTCGTGAAAGTGCTTTTGACCCTATCATTGTTTCAAGTGCTAATGCCAAAGGTTTAATGCAAGTACTGCCTGCAACCGCTAGAGGTGTGGCTAGAAAACTTGGTATAAAGTCTCACCGAACTTCAGATTTGTTAATTCCCAAGAAAAATGCAAATATTGGGGCAGCTTATTTAAGTCAAATGTTAAAACGCTTCAGGGGAAATTACGTTAAAGCCACAGCAAGCTATAACGCTGGACCCCATCGGATCCCTCGCTGGGCCCCGGATTTTAACATTTCTGCACCTCGCTGGATTGAGAGCATTCCTTTTAATGAAACACGAAACTATGTACGCGCTGTGATGTCCTATACCACCATCTATGATCATAAATTACATTATCGAAATGGTAAAAGTGCGCGCCTTTCACAACGCCTGCAGTTGGTTGGTCCAAAATGATGTTTAGGTTCACCCAGCAAAAAACTCATCAAGATGGCGTTGCATTAATAACTGCTCTGATTATCACCTCTATTGCTGTATCACTTGCTACGATGATTATGTATCGCCAGCAAATACAGATAAGACTATCCAGCAATATTAGCCATCTTGAACAAGCTTATCTTTATGCCAATGGCATGGAGGATTGGGCTGCTACTATCTTAGAAAGAAGCTTTAAAGATCATAAAGATTACGTGTCTCATGACGATGACTGGTATTCCGACACTGCATTAATATTACCCATTGAAGGCGGTTTAATGACGGGCAAACTCATTGATTTACAATCTCGTATTAATGTGAATTCATTAAAGATTCCTCCACCTGCAAAAACGACCAACAATCAAAATATTCCCAATAATACAAATAACCAAGGCACTAACAATCAAGGGGACGGTACGAATAACGAAAATAATAACCCTAAGATACAACCAGACTATGCCAAAATCACTCGAAACCGTTTAATTAGATTAGTAGAAGATATTGATGAAGATCGTGAACTTGATTCTGCCGATGGTTTTGTCGATATATTAAAAGACTGGATAGACAAGGATGATATTAATGGCAATCTCCTTGAGAAAGGGGATGGCAGTGGCTATGGCGCCGAGACATCTTATTATCAGTCACTAGAGCCTGCCTACTATAGTGCAAACACAGAACTTGTTAGCCCTACAGAACTACGCTTACTCAAAAATATGAAAGAAAAAATTTACCAAAAGTTAATAAAGCATGTTTCTACATTACCCAATAAACGCTCTGGTAAAGACAACCCTGTACCAATAAATATTAATACTGCATCTTCTGAAGTATTAAGAGCGATTGGCTTTGCCAAAGATACCATTGAAAAAATCAAAGAAGCCCGCAAAGACAACCCATTCATAGATATTAAAGATTTTATTAGGCGCTATGCACCGAATGCCATAGGTTCTGAAAACAACACTGGTGGAAGCAATAATAACGAAAACAACAATCTAAACAATGACTCCAATGCATTGAATGTACAAAACCTAGGTGTAAATAGCGATTATTTTTTACTCACTGGTACTGTAGAGATAAATAACGCACGACTCTTCATAAATTCTATTTTAGAACGGAATAACGAGCAAGTTTCTGTCATAATGCGCGACTTAAGTAATCCGAATACTATCACCAAAGTAAAAAAATAAATGCAGCTTTTAGTAATAAAAATAGACTCTCTTGATGCTAATCCAAAATATGCCTTATTAGGAAAGAGACAAACAGAGACGCAATTCACATCAAGTGACTGGGAAAAAATACGCTCATTGACCCGAGGTCGACGCGTGCTTTTACTAGTTCCTGATAATGAAGTAGTTTTAACTTCAGTCAAAATCCCTAGCAAAAACAAAAAACAGTTAATGCAAGCTATCCCTTATGCCTTAGAAGATACATTAGCAGAAGATATCGAAGACTTGCATTTTGCTGTGCATGACAATCAAGACTTGGGAACTCAGGTTGCTGTAATTAATCGTCAAAAGCTTGATTCATTTCTTGTCTTATTGCGTAAAAATGGTATCGCAGTTCATTTTGCCTTACCACAGTTATTGGTATTACCCTTAGAGAAAGGTGCATGGTCGATACAACAAGAACAACTCAACTCAGAAAGTGACAAAACAGTAAGTGTTCGCCTAAATGACTTCTACGGTTTTACTTGTGATGAAAGTTTACTGACATTATTTCTTGAGCAATTAGATACAACACCCCCCGAATTCATTTTCACCAATATATCAAAAGAAGATTTACCTGAAGAGCTTCAAGAATACCCACTTAAAGCTATTGATGGCAATAATATTCAATATAAGAGTGTTGCCAGTGCCCTTCCTTTAAATTTAATCACTGGCTTCGTCAGCAAAAAGCGTGAATCAAATGTAAACTGGAAAATATGGAAACCTACTTTAGTACTCGGAAGTTTAGTGGCTGCTGCATGGTTAGGTATTTTTGGTTGGCAAAATCAACAACTGACTAATGAGAGTAAACACCTAACTCAAACTATTAATAATATTTTCAATACTACTTTCCCCAATAAGAATCATAAGGGCAATGCTGTAGCGCGCATGCAAAGTGAATTAACCTTGCTCAAACGCAACTCTGGTAAAACAATTGACTCTCCTTTACCTTTAATATCTCAAATTAGCCCCTTACTAAAACAATTTAAGGATGTGTCATTGCAAGAAGTACGCTACAAAGAAAATGAGTTAACTTTCGTCATGCATTCTCCTAATCTTGCTCGCCTAGAGTCTTTTAAAAAAGATGCAGCACAAAAAATGAAGCTTAAAGTAGACTTGAAATCTTCAACTACTACGGCAAATAAAGTAGAAGCAATTCTCACAATTAAAGAGCTACCTGAATCAAATACATCAACCAACAAACAAAATGACAAAGGAAGCACATCATGAAAGCATGGTACAACTCCTTATCTGCACGTGAACAAGCGCTAGTAACATATGGTGGTATCGTTGTGCTTTTTATTTTAATTTGGTTGTTGCTTGTAAAACCATTATACGCAAGTCACATTAAACTTAATAAGATGCTAGAAAAACAAAAAGGTGATATTAGGTTAATGCAAAAACAAAGCAGTTTGGTTAAAAAACTACAGTTACAAAGCAAGAAAGCTGTACCAAAAAGCACCCAGAATCCACAACAATTAATCGAGCGCTCATTACAAACCTGGCGACTAAAGTCTTCACTAGAGCGTATGAATACACAAGGTTCAAATGCAGTTAGACTTACATTAAAAAAAGCTAATGCAGATCGAGCTATGCGCTTTTTCTACGAGCTTGAAAATACACATGGTCTGAGCATTAATAATATGATTATTAATAATTCTGGGGATGAAGCTGGTTTTATAGATATTCGGTTAACAATTAATCGTGAGGTTAAATAATGAAAAAAATTATCCTCCTTGGTCTCGTTTCATTTTTGCTTGCTACAGCTTGGCTATTTCCTTTATCCATAGCCAAACCTTATTTTGAAAAAATGGTCAATACCTTAAAGCTTAACAATGTAAGTGGTACTGTTTGGCAAGGTGAAGCCCAGCACTTCTCAATTCAAAATACTAACTTAGGAAAAGTTAATTGGAATGTTCAACCACTCCAATCTCTACTGTCATTATCACTAAAGTCATCATTTAAGATTAAAAGCCCAGATTTATCAGCGCATGGAATAGTAGCAATTACACCCGCTAAAACTCTCGTACTAAGTAATACTTTTTTTGACTTAGATGCCAAGTACATTAATACATTACAGAATAAAACTGTTCTTTCTGGAGATATTAGAGGAAGCATCAGGCATGCCAAGCTAGACCAACAAAGAAACCTGCCTGAAGTCGACGCACTTATTAATTGGCAAGGTGGAGCTATGCAATTACCCATCAAACTTGAGCCGGGTGATTACCATGCCGTCATTACACCTGAATCTGATAAATTAAATATCAAGCTATCTTCCTCAGAAGCCCCCCTTGAACTAAATGGTAATATTGTACTCAATAAAGAATGGCAATATGATGCTAATATAATAGCTAAAGCTCAAAAGCCCAGTTTGCGTGCCATGCTTAATTTAGCAGGTAAAGCTCAAAGCGATGGCTCTGCTCTAATAAAACAGAAAGGCGATCTAAAACCTTTTATTAAATGAAGGATATCTTTTAATGGACAATACAAATCATCTTGATGACCTAGCAAAAAAACTTGCTGGTTTCATCCCACCTTCTCTGCAAAACTTACAGTCTGATATTGAGAAAAATATGCGCGGAGGCTTAGAAAGTGGCTTACGAAAAATGAACTTAGTGAGCAGAGAAGAATTTGAAGTACAGACTGCTGTTTTACTTCGTACGCGTGAGAAATTAGAAGCTCTTGAAAAAATAGTAACCAAATTAGAGAATAAGAAATGAAAAAAGGAATTTTAACTTTCACTTTCATTGCATCAGTCTTTTTGCCAATCACACATTTGCAAGCTGATCCCCACTCTCACGCTGGAAGAGCACATAATCATCCTCTTCCTGCTCAAGGAGTTCGTCACAAGCACGGAGCTGGCGCACTAGGACAAGGAGGAACAGCAGGTGGGCAAGCAACACCGCCACGAGCTGCAACTAGGGCCACCAATAACAACAGAGCACCAGCAAGACAAGCTCCGAATAGAGGTAATGCACAAAGCAACAATGCGAATAAACAATTACAACAAGCCTACAAGAGAAAAGACTACAGAAAAGTCTATCAAATAGCATCAGACTTTGCCAAAAGAGGAGATCCTGCAGCCCAATATGTACTCGGTCAATTATTCTTACTTGGCCAAGGACAGAGAAAGAATCCAAATACCGCATTCAACTGGTTTAAAAAATCAGCTGCTAAAGGACACTCTGGCTCACAATATTTACTTGGTACACTTTACGCGACTGGTACGGGTACACGTAAAAATCTCAACCAAGCATTTAAATATTACAAGCTTGCAGCAAAGGTAGGCATTCCTGATGCACTACGTAGCCTTGGCATAATGTACGAAAAAGGTGAAGGCGTTAAAAAGCATATGCCAACAGCAATTAAATACTACGAGCAAGCTGCCAACAAAGGAATTACTGATGTACAAATAATGTTAGGTGAGCGCTTTATAAAAGGCGTAGGTGTTCGCAAAAACCCTGCTAAAGGTTTTAAGTATATAAAAATGGCAGAGAAATCAGGCGCACCTTCTGCAAGCTATCTTTTGGGGGTACTTTATACCAATGGCCTTGGCACAAGAAAGAACCCTGCTCTCGGCTTTAAACACCTCTTAAAAGCAGCCAAACGTAATAATGTTGACGCACAATATGATTTAGCATCAATGTATGCTCAAGGAATGGGCACTAAAAAGAATATGGGGCAAGCTATAGCGTGGTATAAAAAATCAGCCAATAGAGGTGTAGCACTCGCTCAGCACAATCTTGGGTTAATATACTTACAAGGTTTAGGAACACGTAAAAACCCCAAAGAAGCATTCAAGTGGTTTAATAAGTCAGCAAGAAAAGGGCTGCCTATATCACAATATTTTCTAGGGGATTTATATGTTGACGGAATTGGTACGGGAAAAAATCATAAACAAGCGTTCACCTGGTATAAAAAAGCAGCTAATAATAAGTTGCCCGCAGCAGAATATAGTGTAGGTGCAATGTACGCGAACGGCTTTGGAACAAAAGCTAATATTCAGCAAGCAAAGAAATGGTTCCAAAAAGCTGCAAAGCATGGCAACCTAAATGCCAAGAAGGCATTGCAAGTTCTTAAGAAGAAGGGCATTTAATATTGCCCGTAATATGTCACCTGATGTTCTGTACTTAGGACATAAAAAAACCAGAGTCAGTACTGACTCTGGTTTTTTTATGTCGACTAACTTTTAAAGTATCTTTGGGATTACTTCTTTTCCTTTATTGTCAGCATATCAACAATCTTCATCAAGTTTTCATTACTCCCTGCCATATAGGGACTGGTTCGGTATTTACCATTAATTATCACAGTTGGCACAGACTGTGCCTGAGATGACTCGCCAATTTCCTGAGCTCGCTTAATTTTAGCTTGAAATGCCATTGAGTTTGCTGCGCTTGTTACCTGCTCCTCAGTGTAGCCTTGTTGAACAAAAAATCGTTTAGCAGCATCTGGGGTGCGTAACCTACGTTTTTGTTCATGAATTGACTTAAATATTTGTGTCACTAAATCTTTTTCACCAGTTGGGTCAAGAATTTCCGCAATGTAATAGGTTTTAGCATCCGCAGCCCAACTTGGGTTTAACATCGCTGGCACCTGCTTAAATTCAACAAAATCAGGGTGATTTTTCTTGTATGCAAGCATGATAGGCTCCAAGGAATAACAATGCGGGCAACCTAACCACATTAATTCAACAACCTCTACTTTCCCCGTAACAGAGTCTGTCTGCATTTCAGGGAAAATTTCAACGTAGTGTTTACCTTCTTGAAACTTAGATGCTGGATTTACAGTTTCTTTTTTTGCCACCTCAGTAGTTTCTTTTGCAACTTTCTGTACGTCTACTTTTTTGACATCCACTTTCTTTGCATCTGATGAGGCAGTATCACACGCAGTGACTAGAAAAAGAGATGTAACAGCAAGAAAAGTTAATTTTTGTATTTTTTTCATTTCCAAATGATCCTAGTTTTATTTTTGTTTAAGACCACATTCTTATAACATAGTTCATAACACAGGTCAGCTATTTAAAGCGGTCTATTAGCTAATGAAATCAGCTAGGCCTTCACTATAAGTCTGACATAAAAAAGGTGGCTGCCGCCACCTTCTTATTACTCATATTTCAAGTACTTAATTTATATATTAGAATCACTCTCGTAATCCAGCAATATATTCTGCAACAGCTTCCATTTCAGCATCTGTCATTTTCAACGCAATATTCTGCATCATTTTTCCCGTATCATTTGCACGTGAGCCTGATTTAAATGTTTTTAGCTGAGTAATAATATACTTCGAGTGCTGACCTGATATTTGTGGGAACTTTGCAGCTGGATTCCCTGATCCTGTTGGACCATGACATCCAGAGCAAGCAGCAACACCAGAAGATAAAACACCACCTCTATATATTGCCTCACCCTTTGCAAGTAGCTCTTTATTTGTTGCCGTACCTAACTTAGCTTTCTGACTAGAGTAGTAAGCCGCAAGATGCATAACATCTTCCTCAGAAGCAATTCCTTTAGCCATTGCTGACATCGTCGCATCTTTACGCTTATCACTTCTAAAGTCCTTCAACTGTTTAATCAAATAAGCTTCACCTTGACCAGCTATTTTAGGCCAATCAGGATTACTACTATTACCATCAGTACCATGACAAGCAGTACAAACACCACTAATTGCCTTACCCTTAGTTGCGTCACCACGTTGTACTTCACTTGCTGAAACTGTCGTACCCATTGCTGAAAATGCAACGAATGCTAATAATACTGTTTTTTTCATCTTAGCTGCTCCTAAATACTTGTATACTTCGCTAACCAGAGTCTCTCTGGAGGATTGCGGCGATTTATACCACATCCTCCCCAAGACAGCAAAGAGAGAGATCAAGAATGTCAAAATAACCGTGGAAACTGGAGAAATTCATTTAAAATGAATACTTTTTACCATCAAGCAAAATTTTTTAAAAGTGCTAATACACCTGACACACTACCGCCTGAATTAGGTTTTGAGATAGCTTTTGCTGGACGCTCAAATTCTGGAAAATCCAGTACTTTAAACAGACTTTGCCGACAAAAAAGCCTAGCAAGAACCAGTAAAACCCCCGGGAGAACTCAATTAATTAATTTCTTCAGCTTAGCTGATGGAAGATACTTAGTAGATCTACCCGGTTATGGTTATGCCAAAGTACCAAAAAAAATCAAACTCGAATGGCAGAAGTTTATCGAGTCATACCTTACCACTCGCTTTACCTTATGCGGACTGGTAATCGTTATGGATATACGTCGCCCTATGCTTGAACATGACCTGAGTATGCTTTTATGGGCTGAAACACGCAATCTTCCAGTTCATGTTGTTTTAAACAAGCACGATAAACTTAAACATGGGCCAGCCAAAAGCACTTTTTTAAAAACCCAACAACAATTAAATAAGTATAATAACAAATGTACTGTTCAAATGTTTTCTGCTTTAAAAGGACTTGGAGTTGAAGAATTAAGTGAGCTACTTGATTCGTGGCTAGCACCAACTCAAGATCCATAGAAAAGCTTCAGACAAGTGCATTTCTACTAAAGCTTCAGCGCCTTATATGGCACCCCCCCTTTTTTTACAAGATTGTAACTTTCCCATAAAAAAACCCCGCTCAATAGGGGGCTATCGGCGGGGTCAAAAAACAGGTCTGGATTGGGGACACCAAACCTGTGTCCGCAAGGAAAATAAGGAACACCGGGCTTAAGTGTTCATATTGTTACTTTCCCTTGCTTGCGGATTTACACAGTAACGTTAAAAATGTTTATCGCTAACTGCTATTACCTATAAAACTATAAATCGACTCTAATTTCAAGCAGAAAACTCGCAAAACTGACGAAACTCTCTAATATAAGGATAGCTGGCAATTCAACATTCTGCAAGAAGATACTTATCATTCATCTGCATTTCAGAAAAAAACTTATCTTAACTCATCAGATTCTGATTGATCCCAACCATTTGAGTAACCGTTATCTTCAGGTTCTGATAGTGGCACTTGATTACCCAACTCCCGATATTTAACATCACTAACTATACCTACTTCAGCCACCGCCTTCTTTAGCAAGCCGTCTCTCATATATTCCATATTTACCAGAGAGCCTCTACGCAGATTGCCTATGACACTCTTCAGATATGAGCTATTAGTAACTACCGCACCGTTCACACTGGTAATAACATCGCCCTCTTTGATACCGGCTTTATCAGCAGGCGATAAAGATACGACACCGGAAATTAATGCACCCTGACCATCTAGTAATCTAAAAGCTTTAACCAGCGCAGGTCGTACATCTTGAATTTCTATACCCAGTTGCCCTCTTTCTACACGGCCAATTTGGACCAGTTGTTCTTTTATATTTACAATCATCGCAGATGGAATAGCAAATCCAATGCCTACATTGCCGCCTGAATTCCCGCCAAGAATTGCTGTATTAATACCAATTAACTCTCCGCGTAAATTAACCAATGCTCCTCCTGAGTTCCCTGGGTTTATAGGCGCATCTGTCTGGATAAAGTCCTCATAGTGCTCAATTCCCAAACCAGTTCTCCCTAAAGCACTTACAATACCTGAAGTCACTGATTGACCTAGTCCATAGGGATTGCCTATGGCAACAACAAAATCACCCACTCTAACTTTACTACTATCTGCTACTGGCATCTCGGTTAAACGCTCTGGCTGAATACGGATAACCGCCACATCAGCTTTTAAGTCTTTCCCTACAAGGGTCGCATAGAACTGACGTTTATCTTTTAAAGTTACTATAATTTTACCCGCTTTATCAATGACATGAGCATTAGTAACAATATAACCAGCGAGAGCATCAACAATAATGCCAGAACCCTTTCCTAGCGGAGTGTTCTTTTGGGCAGGAACATTATTTCCGAAAAAGTGGCGATAGACTGGATCCTTAACAGGAGTAGAACTGGTATTCTTTTCTGTTGAGATATTAACAACTGAAGGAGTCACTTTCTCTAACATATCAGCAAGTGAAGGAAGTGTTTTTCCATCAACGACAACAGGCAGCTTTGCAATGACAATATTATTCGCACTAATAAATGCAAATAGTACTACAAAGACCAACCACTTATAAAACTTCATTATGCCACCTATTATTTTATGATGGAGGTTTTCACACAACAACATGGTGACAATTACTTCACCAAATTATCTCTTATTGGATAACCTCAATATATTAAGCATACCTCTCTCGACCTACCCTTATAGCCCTATCGTGGCTCCCAGTCAAATTTCTTCGACATAACGTCATAAAACTCTTTCTCATCTTCTGTCTTCGCAGGTGGGGTAACTATTTGTAACACTACAACTTGATTTCCATTTGCTTTACCTGGTAAGCCCCTCCCTTTGATCCGCATTTTCTTCCCTGAACTCACACCTGGAGGAATTTTTAGTTTTAGTTGCCCATCTAGAGTATCTATCGTAACTGTAGCACCAAGTGCCGCCTCCCATGGAGCAATCGGCAGATCCAGATAAATATCATTATCTTCTCTTTTAAATTTTGGATGCTTTTTAATTTGAATTTTTAAATGTAAGTCTCCACCATGCGAAGCTTTTCCCGCTAAACGAATCTTCTTTCCTTCTTCTATTCCTTTTGGTATTTTAACTTCTATATTCGAGCCATTAGGTAATCGTATTCGTTTATTCCTGCCAAGATATATATCTTCTAAATCAACATTAAGAATAACTGTCTCAGCTTGTGGCTTTCTAGCTTGTTGGCTAAACCCACCTTGTTGTCGAGGGTCTTGTTCGAATCCGCCACCAAACATAGACTCAAAAAAGTCACTAAATCCAGCGCCATCGCCTGCCCTTCCACCATGACTCCCCGAAGAAAACTGACTAAAGTCGAAACCACTATCCCACTCAGGAGGAGGGTTAAAATTCTGACCATTTTTCCAGTTTGCACCTAACTCGTCATACTGACGTCGCTTTTCTTTATCACCCAATACCTCATAAGCTTCATTCACTTCTTTAAAGCGCTCTTCAGCATCTTTTTCTTTACTCACATCTGGATGATATTTACGTGCCAGTTTTCGGTAAGCTTTCTTTAAATCCGCATCACTGATCTCTCGTTCTACACCAAGAATTTTATAATAGTCTTTATATTCCATTGTAAGTTCTATAACCTAAAATTAATTGCTTGCGGGAAAGCATAGACTTTCCTCAAAGTTACACACTAAGATGGTATTGCAAATGCAAATATCAAGCCAAGTAGCTTTAAAATGACACTTAAATAAATAATAATTTATGCTATATTCCATCAACACAACCCAAAGGAGCCATTCAAATAATGAAAGCCTACAAATTCTTCATCGCCTTTGCTGCATTATTTGGATTAATTGCGGTTATCATGAGTACGATTAGCTCACATGGCGGTGAAAGTGATACAAGCTGGATAGCCTCATTTTGTGAACCCTGCTCTAATTTATCTGTACAAGCAATTGAATATATCAATAAAGGCGTTCAATTAACCTTTTATAATATTTCAGGCTTATTAACTGTTGGTGTTTTAGCGTCTTTACATCGTAACTATAAATCATCTTTGCTTAAATTCTCTGGAATTTTCTTTACCCTAGGAATTCTACTATTCTGTGGCAGCCTCTTCGCCACTGCTCTGACTGGAAATGCAACATTCACCAAATTAACACCCTTCGGTGGTGGCTCTTTTCTACTTGCTTGGCTGTTATTATTCTTTTTCGCAATTACGCGAAAAAACCTAGGAAAGGGAGATATTTAAGAAGCTACACTTTTTTAGGAAAGACAATAACGTGCTCTAAATCCAAACTAACACCTACATCATCTCCTATACCATGACTATGATGAGAATGTTCTAGGGTTAATACTTGACTGCCATCCATAAGCTCTAAGCTATAAAGGTAGTTAGCCCCCCTAAACTCCCGACCAACAACTGTTGCTCTAAGACTAGAATTTCTATCTAGAATGACATCATCCGGACGTATAAACACATTAACCTTACACCCAGGGTTACATTCTTCAGGAACCTTCTCATGCACTGTGGCTATCGCAGTTTTTATGCTGTGTTGGCATAATACCTCACCCTCAATAAATACACCTTGACCAATAAAATCAGCAATAAAAGCATTGGCAGGCTGATGATAAAGGTCATAGCCTTTTGCCCACTGAGTTAGCTCTCCATCTTGCATAACACCGATTTTATCTGCAACTAAAAAGGCTTCATTTTGATCATGAGTCACTATGATCGCAGTAATATTCTCATGCTTTAAAATATCTCTGACTTCTGTTGCTAACTCTTCTCGTAACTCCGCATCCATACTGGAGAATGGCTCATCCATGAGTAATAGGTCTGGTTTTGGAGCGAGCGCCCGAATCAATGCTATGCGTTGTTGTTGCCCACCTGATAATTCATGCGGATAACGTAACCCAAAGCTCTCCAAAGAAACCATTTCAAGCAGTTGTTTAACACGTGATTTTTGTTCGGATTGTTTCAGCTTGTTCATTCCAAAAGCTATATTAGCTTCAATAGTCAAATGAGGAAATAAAGCAAAATCTTGGAAGACCATACCAATATTGCGTTTTTCTGGAGCAAGATGAGAGGCAGGATTGCTAACGACTTTATTATCAAGCAAAATTTCACCTTGCTTTAATGGCTCAAAACCTGCGATAGCTCTTAGTAACGTTGTTTTACCGCAACCACTTGGACCAAGAAAACACCCAATTTCACCTTTTTCTAATTGCAGTGACACATTTTTTACAACGACATTATTACCATAGGCAACAGAAGTATTTTTTACTTCTAATATGATACTTTGCATAAACCTACTGCTCTCCCGCACGTGAATTGCTTATCGCTTTACTCAATAATATAACTGGAATAATACCAACCAAAACGATCATTAAGGCAGGTGTTGCAGCATCGGCTAAGCGTTCATCCGCTGCCAGCTCATGAGCACGAACAGCAAGTGTATTAAAATTAAAGGGACGCAATATGAGTGTTGCTGGTAATTCTTTTAAGACATCAACAAATACCAAAAGTAATGCTGTAAGCACTGTGCCTCGCATCAGTGGCATATGAATTTTGCGTAAGACTGCTATTGGTGATAATCCCATTGAACGACCCGCATCATCCATAGTAGGCTTGATTTTCCCTAGACCCGATTCTATCGCATTCACCGAAACCGCTAGAAAACGAACAGTGTAGGCAAACAATAAAGCAAAAACCGTTCCTGATAAAAACAATCCTGTTGTAATATCAAAGTTCGTTTTCATCCAGTCATGAATAGCGCGATCCATTAAAGCAAATGGAGTCATCACACCCACAGCGATTACAGTACCAGGGACAGCATAACCAAGCGAGGCAATGGAAACACTTGCTCGTATTACTGGGGTTTTATACAAACGCTTGCCATAAGCGAGTAGTAAGGCAATCGACACAGCGATTAAAGACGCAGCTATAGCCAACAACATAGTGTTCAGTGTTAAACTAAAAAAAGATACGTCAATTGTTTTATCCGCGGTAGTGAAAACCGAATAGAGTAATTGTAGCGCAGGAAGGACAAAACCAAAAAATACAGGTAAAAAACAAGCTAACCATGCAAAAAAGACAGCTTTTCCCTTGAGTTGAAAGCGTTTAATAGCAGAATGTTTTTGCGAGGTATGATGATATTTTGCACGCTTACGTGACCAACGCTCTAGCATTATCAGTGCAAAAACAAACATGAGTAACATTGCAGATAATTGTGAAGCGGTAGTACCATCCCCTACCCCGAACCATGTTCTGAAAATACCGGTAGTAAACGTACCTATACCAAAAAAAGATACAGTACCAAAATCTGCCAAAGTTTCCATTAGTGCCAGCGATAAGCCAGTAACAATTGCAGGGCGGGCCAATGGTAAGGCTACCCGAAAAAAACCATTCAACGGAGTACTACCTAAAGTACGGCTGACTTCCAACACACCCATAGATTGCTCTAGAAAGGCGGCTCGCGCCATCATGTAAACATAGGGGTACAAAACCAGTGATAACATTATAATCGCCCCGCCAATTGAGCGAACTTCTGGAAACCAATAGTCCTTTATTCCCCAACCTGTCCAATCACGAATTTGAGTTTGCACAGGACCTGCATAATCTAATAAGCCAGTATATGTATAAGCAATAATATAGGCAGGAATTGCCAAAGGCAGTAACAGCATCCAAGAAAAAAAGCGTCGCTGAGGAAACTCACACATACTGGTAAGCCAAGCTGTAATGACACCCATGCTAAGCACGCCAAAACTGACACCTACCATGAGCAGCAAAGAATTAACAATATACTCAACGAGCAGAAACTCTTTGAGATGCTGCCAGTTTTCATTCAATGGTTGAAAAATTGCACTACCTACGAACAGCACGGGTAAAGACATAGTCAGTGCAATTATCACGGTTAAAACAACCCACCGATTTGGCTTTTTCAGGCGAAATATGGCAGTGGATCCTTTTTCTGTGAGGCTAGGAGACTTCATTAGATTGAGTTAAAACCGAAATCTGATCAATTTTGTGGACTTGTATTTTACCTTATTATGAAATAAGAAGCATTATCATTTATCTCCAACCTGCTCTATCCATTAAACGAACTGCTTGAGCATTTTTTTCACCAAGAATGGTTAAATTCAGCTTGTCTGCTTTGAATGATTTAAAGCCCTTTAGGGTCTCAGAAATGGGGGCATTCGGTACCACAGGATATTCATTATTAACTTCTGCATACCACTTCTGTGATTCATCCCTGACAAAAAACTCTAAGAGGCGATTCGCTGCATTGATATGTGTTGCATGCTTAGTGATACCTGCGCCACTGACATTGACATGCACACCTCGCCCCCCATCCCCTTGGTTTGGCCAAAATACTGCTAATTTAGCTGCTATCGCTCTATCTTTTTCTTTCTCGCTATTAATCATTCGCCCGAAATAATAAGTATTCACTAAAGCAATATCACAAACTCCTGCAGCTGCCGCTTTGAGCTGATCGGTATCACCACCCGCAGGCTTTTTAGCAAAATTAGCAACCATTTTTTTCGCCCAATTTTCTGTGGCTTTCTCTCCATTCGCTTCAATCATTGAAACCACTAAAGATTGATTGTAAATATTGCCAGATGAACGTACACAGAGTCGCTTCTCCCATTTAGGATCGGCCAAGCCTTCATATGTAGACATCTCCTCAGGTTTTACTCTATCTTTTGCATAAACCATCGTGCGCGCACGTTGCGACATACCAAACCAAAAATTATCTTCATCGCGAAGATGTTTCGGAATTATTTTCTCCAAAACTGGATTTTCAATCGCTTGCAATACACCCGCATCCTTTGCTCTTTGTAATCTGCCGGCATCTACCGTTATAAATATATCCGCTGGAGACATATCGCCTTCTATTTCAAGACGCTTTAATAAACCGTCTGCTTTACCCGTTACTAAGTTAAAACCAATACCTGTTTCTTTTTCAAAACGCTCTAGTAATGGGAGAATCAACGCCTCCTTACGTGCAGAATAAATATTTACAATATCATCTTCAGCATAGGTTATTGAAGATGGTATTAATGTACTTACAATGAATATACCTGTCCAAAAAAATGATATGGCACCCCCCCCTTTTTTTAACAATTGATGATATAACCTTAATTTAATAACATTCATTGTAAGTATCCTTTTGAAGATCACTCTCTTGTAACGAGAGTGATGTAATATGATGCTGAGCGGGAGACATAAATATTCTTAAAAAATAATGATATTTTACATATTTTTGAGGACATTTCTTTCTCCAATACTGCAAAGGGTAACAATAAGAGCAATGATAACTATTCCTATTTGGAGAAGGATAATAGATAAAGTTATACAGGCTGTCAATAATAATAGTTATTATTTGTATTTAGAAAGTGAACAGAGGTAGTTGCTGAATTATGTAAATAAGAGGGGGGTGCCTATAAAGTCTTGAACAGACCATATATTAATATCACTTATAAAGTTTGAACAAGTTACAAAATATATTACAAGTATAAATAGAAAAACTAGTCTTTAAACTCACCATACAGTGTCAACGAATGCTCCATCAACTCAAAACCATGTTCTTCAGCGATCTCTCTTTGTCGTTGCTCGATAATTTCATCATGAAATTCTACAATTTTACCTGATTTCATATCGACCATATGATCATGATGCTCACCACGGTCTAACTCAAACACACATTGATCACTTTCAAAGTTATGTTTGATAATTAACCCTGCAGCAACAAATTGGGTTAATACTCTATATACCGTTGCAATGCCAATTTTTATATCGTTAGAAAGTAACTCATGGTAGATTTCTTCTGCTCCAAAGTGCTGTTTCTCGGATGTTTCTAGGAGCTTTAATATTTCAACTCTAGGTCTTGTGACTTTTAAACCCGCCTGTTTAATATCATTTTTATCCATGAGCAGCGCCTACAATAATATAAAATAAAGATGCAGTTTATCTTAAGAAAGAATTAATCGATAGTAACCATATAAAAAAGAGCTGCATTACTAATGACAGTCATTACCATATATAAAAAAAGTAGGCACTCGATGAACTATGAATACATCAGAAATATAGATCAGATTATGAATAATAAATGGCTCACAATGAACGTATACATAAAGGCATGGCTAGACTCAGCAATCCTTACTTAACTATTCATAATAAGTTTGATGACGATGCTCTCTCACTTTAACTCAGAAAAACTAAACCAGTTAATCTTTGATGGAGAGAATCTGCCGAAGACTTACAGTTCAATGATCCTAATACCCAAATGAACATCATTACTGACCTTATCGCAATTCAATCTGGAGAAAGGATAAGAAAAAAAATAATTGAAAATAGGTTTTATTGGCTTAATGAGCACCAACAGAACAAGGAAATAAAGCTTAACATGAATATTGTAGACTTTGTTACAACACCAATTCTAGCAACTATATAATAGCTCATACAGAAAGGCTACACAGTTAGTTTGAAAAAGTATTTTTTTAATTATTTAATATTTCATTCAAACTAGGATTTGCGCCAACTTGCCCACCAATCGCAATTTCTTCTTCACTAGCATCTCTAACTTTAAGGATTTCTAGCCGAAATAACACTTCTCGACCGCAAAGAGGATTATTACCATCTACTGTTAATGACTTATCATCAACCCGCGTAACAATAAAGTTTTTTGGTTCGCCTTTTTCATTTTCCATAACAATTGTTATACCAACTTCACGAAACTCTTCTGGCACATTGTCAATATGATCAGTAAAAACTAATGACTCATCTCTTGGACCATAAAGCTTGTCACAATCAATTGGAACTTCAATAACATCACCAGCAACTTTACCTTCTAACTCTTTCATTACTTCAGGTGACAGCATGTTTTCTTCTATTCCATGAACATAACCAACTGGAAACTCGATTGAGGTATAAACATCACCTGTTTTTTTATCAACAGTTTTATACTTTAATTCAACATACTTAAATCTTTGAATAAAATCACTCATACTCGTTAGCACCTGGCACTCAAGAGATCAACTAAGACCTCTAATTTAAATTTTCTACAATATTTTGAAAGAATAATTAGAAACATATCTGAACTACACTCGTAAACCTAATAGTTTAAAAGATTGTAGCACCAAATATTTTAACTTCTTCGGTTTCTTTATTGGGAATTTTTTCATAACCAAGCACTAATCTACCCAGCCATTCACCTTCCATTTTTTCGTTGGTTTGCTTATAAAGAACCGTGACATGCTCACCACGGCGAATCATACCAAGATATTCACTATTTTTTGATAGGTTTTTAGTCAACTCACTTCTTGCAAATTGCTTACCGATTTCAACTTCATTGGCAGCAAGCTTCATAGCACTTGAGAAGTTTCTTGTAAAAGCGCCATAATTTTTATTATTTGAGTATTTAATTAGATCAAGCCAAAACTCGTCAGCGTACTTTAAAATCTCTTCATCTGTATTTTCTATAATGTTCATCTTTAACACTCTCCATTAATACAAGCTTCTGTGCGTTTTAGGAAACACTCAAAATTCTTATAATAAATACATAAGTTTGCTTAGTTATGTATCTATTAGAAGAACTCTTTTTTAACAATACACTGTAAATAAATTGTATCTTTAAATCGTGAAAATAAAAAGACCAACATATATATGTTGGTCTTTTATCTCAAAATAAAGCTTTATTAAACTTTATTTATCTTCTTTCTCATCAACCAAGTGATACAGAGGAGCTTTCTCCATTGTGTACTCACCAGTCTCAGGGTCACGACGAGAAACTGTCAATACATGCCAGTTTTCATCATCTAGCTTCATTGCGTCACCACGGTAGTAATAACCAGGCCAACGAGTTTCCTTACGGAATAAAGTATGTTGGAACACACTCTCAGAAGTAAGAAAACGATGCTTTAATTCCCAAGCACGTAATAACTCGTGAATATTTTCAGCAGCAACTTTCTCCAGATCTTCACCCAGAATAAACATCTTCTTAAGACCGATTTGAAGAAGCTTTTCGTTAGTCATGTAGTT
>CAZWEA010000022.1:0-29584 GCA_964632635.1 uncultured Cocleimonas sp.
CACCCCCCGTGTATTTACAAGATTGTAGTTCTACTAGTTAAAAGAATAATTAGGATTGTAATCTGGTTTTCGCTGAAGATTTGGACAGTGCCATTACAATCTTCTAAAAATGGTGGGGGTGCCATTACACTTGTCTGAGGCATGAGTTTTAAAAGGCTTGATGGGAGTCGAACAATAATAATTTAAGCCGTCACAGCTGTAATTTCTGATAATAGTTTTGGCTTTCCGATTTTATACCCTTGAACAAAATCAATTCCTATCTTTTTTACTGTCTCGTAAATCTCATCATTTGAGACGTATTCTGCGACCGTGAGAATGGATAGTGCTTTTGCTGTTTGGTGTATGGAGGAAACTACAATTTCATCTGTTTCATTATTGCAAATGTCTTTAATAAACGATCCATCTATTTTAAGGTATTTCACAGGTAAGCTTTTCAAGTAGCTGAAGGATGATAAGCCGCTACCAAAATCATCTAATGCAAAGGCGCACCCGAGTTTGTTGAGTTGATCAATAAAGGAAACACATCTTTCAAGGTTAGTGATAATGGCAGTTTCCGTAATTTCAAAACAAATTCTAGAGGCATCATTTCGGTTTAACTCAACTATTTCAATTATGCTAGCTAATGCACTGGTGTCACTTAAGGTTACACCAGAAAGGTTTATATTTATTTGAAAGCCTTTGTTTGTTTTTAGATAATTAAAGGCTTTAGAAATGACCCATAGGTCTATTTCTCTGATTTTTCCGTAACGTTCTGCGATAGGCAAAAAAGCATCAGGGGGTATTACTCTGCCGTTATCTATCATTCTTAATAGAATTTCGATGTGAGGCTTGTTCATTCCATCATCTTGAATAGGTTCTATTACTTGACCATAAAGTACAAGTCGGTTCTTTTCTATGGCAGAATTGACCAAACCGATGAAATTGGTGTTGGTTTTCTTGGCGATTTCTCCAATTTTCTTATCATCGGCTAGATAGACTTGATTTCGACCATTTTCTTTTGCAGAGTAACAGGCCATATCGGCATCACTCATTATTTTATCTACATCGGTGTTAAGTTTATCGATATTTCTAACACCGATACTGACGCCAATATTAAATAAACTTTGTTCCCATGAGAAACGAAATTTAGCTACTTTCTGTTTTATTGTTTCAGCGAGCTTTAAAGCATACTCAAGTGAACAGTCATGTAATAAGATGCCGAACTCATCCCCCCCAAGCCTTGATAAAACATCGGTAGATCTAATCTCATTGCCCATTAACTCTGAAACTTGCTGTAAGAGCAAATCACCTGCTTGGTGCCCACAGACATCATTGACAATTTTAAAACGATCAAGATCTAGATAGAGCAGTACATGGCAGCTTTGATTGTTTCGATAAACCATTTTTTGCATATGTGCTTCAAAGCCACGACGATTAAGTAATTGTGTTAATGGGTCATGGGTTGCTTGCCATTTCAATTCATTTTCTATTTCTAAGGTGTGAGTAACATCTTGAATAACAACAACATAAGTTGAAATATCACCACTATTGTTGATGACACCTTTTGCATTAACTTCTATGGATAAATTTGTACCATTATTTGTTTTTAAAACCAATGGCATGATGTTTTTCCACTTACCTTTTATACGTAAATAATCAAAGAAAATATCAGTGATATCTTTGTTATCCTCAGTGTCAAAGAGTGTTAAAAAGTCACGTATATTTTGGTCTTTATAATCAGTATCTTTAATTTCAAGAAATGACCTTGCTTTTGGATTCATGTAGAGAATTTCAAACTCTCTCGTTAATGTTACGACACCATTTGAAATGGCATTTAACGTGGTTTGAAGCTTCGATTTCTCTAGACGTAGTTTAATTTCTGATATTTCTTTTTTCTGATTGTTACTTACCATTTGTTTATGTTGATAGCAGGAGAAACAAGCAGAGCCAAGACGTTCAATAATAGGTATCAGTGCCTGTGCCAAGTTATCATGTAGCTTGGTTTTATAGCGTTCAAATATAATGTAACCAATATTTTCTATTGAATAGATATAACTGTGCATATTATTTGAAGAGATACAATCTGCAAAACTAGTTTTGTCTGGAATACTCATGAAGCTACTATCAAATACATGATATTCAGAGTCAGTTATATTAGGGTAACTAATAATTTGATCTTCACTATCAAACTCGTTGTTTTTCTTAAGAATAATATGAATAGAGGGTACATTAAGTGCTTTAATTGCTATGTTTGAAAACTTTTCAAGCATCAAGATGATATCCAATGACTTACCTGTTGCCATCAGTAACTCATGTTGAATAAGTACAATGTCTAGTGTATCGGAAGCTTTCATGAATCACTCAACATTTGTGAAATGACTATTGTCTTACTATGTAGTTGTAAAAGTCTTGATTCATTTGTTGCTATTTCACCGAGTGATAAGGCTCCTACAATATTAGTTGAATGGTTTAAATGTTTATTGAGCATTTTGATTTCTTTAGAGTTATTATTTTTGTCACCATCATCACGGTTTACACAACTGAAAATAAAAGTAGCATCAACATTTTTTTCATCATTTAGCTTTTGTGATCTCAAATCACTGTCAACCTCTTTTCTAATTGACTCGGCACAACCATCAAGAATGTGGACTCTAGAATATTCAGGAATATTTCCAATATATTGAATGTGATCTTGACTGGCTTTTATTGGGTCTCTTACCATTAATTCACCATCTAAATTTTCGATTCCAACGGGGTAAAAAGTGTAGGATTCTTCAAAATCTGCGTGTTTTAATGCGTTACTGCCATGCTCTTTAATATGTTTTTTATAGAACGACACAATGGGCTCATAGTTTAATGTATTGATTTTTGATCTATCGGATGATGTCACTAAATGAGGCCCTGATTTTTTAAGAAAGCCATGAGTTGTGGTAATACGAGATTTATAGTTTGTTGCAACAGTCTGCATTGCATTTGTTAGCAGTCCTTCATTGCTAATAATACACGGGCTTGATTCCATAGATTTATGACCAGCACCCCCACCTGCAAATGTTGCACGAAAGCCATTTTTTTTGTAGAGAGCATCAAGATTTTCTTCTACTTTTGAGACGGCGCCATCAATAAATAGTAAATACTCTCCGATATTACGGGCGTCTTTTGACTGTCTAGAAGTGCCTATTAAGTCCTTAATTGAGTCGGTATTTTGAATATTTTTGTAATTGGTTACAATGACATCTCGATCCCAAGCAATAAGGATTGAGCCTTTATCCAGTAGTTGGTCCTTGAAGATTATTTTATGGAAAATTCCGCCAGAGATAGGAATGTCTAAATTAGTGAGTATTGGGTCTAGCATTCCCTTAGAAAACTCATTGCCAGAAGAAACAAGTAAGGTGAGTGCTTTTGGTTTCGCTGCGAGTAGTTTATCAATAGATTTTGATAAACCTGTAAGCGTTCCAGTACTATCCAGTAAAGCTGAGATTTGGCACATATTAGATTTATCTTATAATTATTATTATGGAATTAACTTTGTATTCTAACCGTTATCCAGCAAAATAGAATCAGATTCTGATTAGTGGCTTGAAGACATAAATGTTTTTGTGATGGCATTGAGCATCAATTGTCTAAAAAAGGGTGGGGTGCCATTAAAGAATCTTAAGTACACCTCTTTATTTAAAGCATGTTCTAATAGTTACGGTTACAATATGCACTCCTTTATTGATTCAAAATTTTCTGTAAACTGGCTAAATTCTCATTAATAATACCCATGGATTTCTTAAACTTATTCTCAAATACTCAACTTGTTTTTATTGTCTTAATATTTATTTGGACGGGCTTTGTTAGAACAGGTATCGGATTTGGTGGCGCCGCTTTGGGTTTGCCACTACTATTGCTTGTTGATGATGAGCCATTAGTTTTTTTGCCTATCATAGGAACCCATTTACTTTTCTTTACTTCGATTACTTTAGCGAGTCGAATTCAAAATGTGAACTGGAATGTGGTAACTAAGGTAATGGCGGTTATTGTTCTACCAAAAATTGCCGGACTGATCGGTTTGTTTAATTTTCCAACCTATTGGCTGGTTATTGCCGTCTTTTGTATTACGCTTTTTTATGGTTTTACATGGTTGATTAATTATACAATTCGTAGCCAATCGAAATATGTGGACATTATTTTATTGGTTATAGGTGGCTATGTCAGCGGCACTTCGTTAATAGGTGCTCCATTGATAGCAGC
The DNA here is from genome assembly GCA_964632635.1 of uncultured Cocleimonas sp. Taxonomy (GTDB): domain Bacteria; phylum Pseudomonadota; class Gammaproteobacteria; order Thiotrichales; family Thiotrichaceae; genus Cocleimonas. Next base: position 4,213 of record CAZWEA010000022.1, read on the forward strand.
AGTAGTGGCAAGACATGTTGACCGTATTCAGCTGCGTGAGACCTTATTTGTACTCTGGATTATTCTGGTTACCTTTAAAATGGGTGGATTTATTGCTTATGAAGTAGAATTACAGTGGGAATTTAGTTTATTCCTTTTACCTTTCGTTGCTATCGGGCATTTTGCTGGTTTAAAAATACATGACTATTTAATTACACGCGATAGCACTACATTTCATCGTTATTTGGGGTTATCTTTAATACTTGTTTCTGCTGCAGGTTTATATAAATATATATACGGTAATGTTTAAAATGGAATCAAACTTCATCGCGATTCATCACGTCAGCTTTATTATTTCAGATATTGATAAGGCTAAAAACTTTTACTGTGATGTTTTGGGTTTGTCTATTGATAATACTCGACCAAGTCTTAGTTTTGATGGAATCTGGCTGAATGTTAATGGACAGCAACAAATTCACTTACTGGTAGTTAATAACCCTGATCCATTACTAAGACCAGAACATGGAGGTCGTGATCGCCATGCCGCATTTAAAGTCACAGATTTAGACATGACTTGTAAGCGGTTAGATAATGCGAAAATTTCTTATACTCTTAGCAAATCAGGTAGAAAGGCGTTATTCTGTCGCGACCCTGATGGGAATACTTTGGAGTTGATGCAATGAGTAAAGAAGCTTTGAATACAGTTGAAGGTGGCTTTTTAGAAACTTTTAACGGTAAATTTTTTGGTGTACTTCGTTGGCATCAGCTCGATGTTATTTGGGATGCTGTAAAAAAAGAAAGTGATTTAGGTTGGTATATTTTTCAAACAATAAATCAGCCACCTCAACAATTAACGGCTGGTGATGAATTAAATACTTTTATTGTAGACCTAGACAAAGAACTTAGGGATAACCATGAAGAGGATTATTGTGGAATAGTTTATGTCGATGATATGGAAAACCCCCGTTTTATCAAGGTGTTTGATCCATCTAACTTGGGTACTTCCTGTAGTATTGCAACAGCAGCACCGCTACCAAAGTGGATCATAAGTAAGCAGTTGCCTGAAATACTTGCGACTAAAGAGCCTCAAAAGAAATATCACAAGCGGTGGTTTGGTAATTTATTCGCTAGAAAATAAGTTTTTTTCAAAAAAACTTAGCAAGAACCGTCATGCTGCATAGACACAGGATTCTATTCGAGTAGAATACCCCGCAATTTGTAAGCCGTTTAATTAAACTTGTAACTTAAGGATGTAACGTTGAATAAAAGCGCAATTCTTGTTCTAGAAGATGGAAGTGTCTTTCATGGTAAGTCGATTGGTCATGAAGGTTGTACTGTTGGAGAAGTGGTTTTTAATACTGCTTTAACGGGCTATCAAGAGATACTTACAGATCCTTCTTATGCCAGCCAAATGGTAACGTTAACTTACCCACATATCGGTAATGTTGGTGTTACGAGTGAGGATGAGGAGTCTGATAGTATATTTGCTACAGGACTCATCGTAAAAGATGTACCTTCTTTATACAGTAATTGGCGAGCAGAAGAATCACTGCCTGATTACTTACAACGTAAAAAAGTAGTTGCAATTGCCGATATCGACACACGGCGTTTAACACGAATATTACGTGAAAAGGGCGCACAGCGAGGTTGTATTTGTGTTGATGAGAAAACAGATAAAGTAATAGAATCAGCACTACAGCAAGCAAAAGAATTCCCAGGTCTTAAGGGAAGTGATTTAGCTAAAGTTGTTTCAACAAAAAATAGTTACTCTTGGAATCAAGGAACATGGAATCTTGACCCAACAGATAATAAAGTGTTGGATAAGTCTGACGCTGAATTTCAAGTTGTAGCCTATGATTTCGGTGTTAAGAAGAACATCCTTCGGATGTTGGTAGATCGTGGCTGTTATGTAACCGTGGTACCCGCTCAAACATCTGCAGAAGATGTTTTAGCTATGAATCCTGATGGTGTGTTTTTATCCAATGGCCCAGGTGATCCTGAACCTTGTGATTATGCTATTCAAGCAATCCAAACAATTCTTGAGAAGAAATTACCAACTTTTGGTATTTGTTTAGGTCATCAACTGTTGGGCTTAGCCAGTGGTGCATCTACAGTAAAAATGAAATTTGGTCATCATGGTGCAAATCATCCTGTACAAAATTTAAAAACAAAGATGGTGATGATAACGAGCCAAAACCACGGTTTTGCTGTTGATGAAGATAGTTTGCCAGATAATTTGGAAACGACATATCGTTCTTTATTTGATAAAAGTTTACAAGGTATTAAGCGTACGGACTGTCCAGCCTATAGTTTTCAAGGGCACCCAGAAGCAAGCCCGGGTCCACATGATATTGCCCCAATTTTCGATGATTTTATCGCGCTAATGCAGGAGGCAAAATAATGCCTAAACGTACGGATATTAAAAGCATACTTATTATCGGTGCAGGCCCAATCGTCATTGGGCAAGCCTGTGAATTTGATTACTCTGGTGCTCAGGCTTGTAAAGCATTACGAGAAGAGGGATACCGTGTCATTTTGGTAAATTCCAATCCAGCGACGATAATGACAGACCCAGAAATGGCGGATGCTATTTATATAGAACCCATTCGTTGGAAAACGGTTGAAGCTATTATTGAAAAAGAAAAACCTGATGTTTTATTGCCAACTATGGGTGGTCAAACTGCTCTAAACTGTGCACTAGACTTAGAAAAGCACGGTGTTCTTGAGAAACATGGCATTGAAATGATCGGTGCTAAAAAAGAAGCTATCGATATGGCGGAAGATCGTGAGAAATTCCGTGTTGCCATGGAAGAGATTGGTCTTAATTCTGCACGTTCTGGTATCGCTCATGAAATGGAAGGTGCAAGAGAAATCCAAAAAGGATTAGGTTTTCCAACCATCATTAGACCTTCTTTTACTATGGGTGGTTCAGGTGGTGGTATCGCTTACAATCAAGACGAATTTGAAGAGATAGTTGCTCGTGGTTTAGATATGTCTCCTACATCTGAAGTATTACTTGAAGAGTCTTTATTAGGCTGGAAAGAGTATGAAATGGAAGTGGTACGAGATCAGGCAGATAATTGCATTATCATTTGTGCGATTGAAAACATAGATCCGATGGGTATTCATACAGGCGATTCAATTACTGTAGCGCCAGCTCAAACTTTGTCTGATAAAGAATATCAAATTATGCGGAATGCATCTTTGGCTGTTTTGCGTAAAATTGGTGTTGAAACGGGTGGATCAAATGTACAGTTTTCAATTAATCCCGAAGATGGTCGGATGATTATTATTGAAATGAATCCACGTGTCTCGCGTTCATCAGCATTAGCATCAAAAGCTACGGGCTTCCCAATTGCTAAGATTGCTGCAAAACTTGCTGTAGGTTACACGCTTGATGAGTTACAAAATGATATTACAGGTGGAGCAACACCTGCTTCGTTTGAACCTACTATTGATTATGTCGTAACAAAAATCCCACGTTTTACATTTGAGAAATTCCCGAAGGCAGACTCACGTTTAACCACACAAATGAAATCTGTCGGAGAAGTGATGGCGATAGGAAGGACTTTTCAAGAATCATTTCTTAAAGCACTTCGCGGAATGGAAACAGATATTGATGGTTTAGATGAACGTGTTGATTTAAGTAGTGATGATGCTAAAGATATACTACGTCGAGAGCTAACAGCAGCGGGTCCTGAGCGTATACTTTATGTTGCAGATGGGTTTCGTTATGGGATGAGTCAACAAGACTTATTTGAATTAACCTCGATTGATCCTTGGTTTTTAAATCAGATTGAAGAACTCATTTTGATAGAAAATGATTTAAAAGAAAAAATGCTTAGTAGTCTTTCAAAAGAAGTGTTGTATGACCTTAAGCGTAAAGGATTTTCTGATCGTCGTTTAGCCAAACTATTGCAAACAAAAGAAAAAGAAGTACGTAAAACAAGAATCAAATTGGGTGTGAGGCCTATTTACAAACGCGTTGATACCTGTGCTGCTGAGTTCTCTACTGATACTGCCTATATGTATTCAAGTTATGATGAGGAGTGTGAAGCGAATCCAAGTGACAAAGAAAAAATTATGATTTTGGGTGGTGGACCAAATCGTATTGGGCAGGGAATTGAATTCGATTACTGTTGTGTTCATGCGGCATTTGCTATGCGTGATGATGGTTATGAAACAATTATGGTTAATTGTAATCCAGAGACAGTATCGACGGATTATGATACCTCAGACAGACTTTATTTTGATCCGGTAACGTTGGAAGATGTTTTAGAAATTGTTGATTTGGAAAAACCTAAAGGTGTGATAGTACAGTATGGTGGTCAAACGCCATTGAAACTAGCAGAAGCGCTAGAAGAGAATGGAACACCTATTATTGGTACCAGTCCTGATGCTATTGATTTAGCAGAAGATCGTGAGCGTTTTCAACAAATGATTGAAAAACTCGGTCTTAAACAACCGCCTAATCGTACCGCTAGAAGTACTGAAGAAGGTGTTCGTTTGGCAGAGGACGTGGGTTATCCATTAGTGGTAAGACCATCGTATGTTCTGGGTGGACGTGCAATGGAAATTGTACATAACGAAGAAGATTTACGTATCTATATGCGTGATGCGGTTAAAGCTTCAAATGAATCACCGGTGTTATTAGATCGATTTCTTGATGACGCAATAGAAGTTGATGTTGATGCTATTTGTGATGGTAAAGATGTGTTGATTGGTGGAATTATGCAACATATTGAACAAGCAGGTGTGCATTCAGGAGACTCGGCTTGTTCTTTGCCTCCTTATTCATTGAGTCAGGAAATACAAGATAAGTTACGTGATCAATCGCGTCAAATGGCTTTGGCATTAAATGTTATTGGTTTAATGAATGTACAGTTTGCAATTAAAGGTGATGATGTATATGTGCTTGAGGTCAATCCTAGAGCCTCAAGAACTGTTCCTTTTGTATCTAAGGCAACAGGAAGACCGCTAGCTAAAATAGCAGCACGTTGTATGGCTGGTGTGTCACTAGCAGATCAAAATGCTTTGGAAGAAATTATTCCTACACATTACTCTGTTAAAGAAGCTGTCTTTCCTTTCATTAAATTCCCTGGAGTTGACCCAATATTAGGTCCTGAGATGAAATCAACTGGTGAAGTAATGGGCGTTGGCACTAGCTTTGCTGAAGCTTTTGGTAAATCACAATATGCAGCTAATGTAGATTTTCCCAAGCAAGGTGGCACTGCATTTTTAAGTGTTCGTGAGAATGATAGAAAGTCAGTTCTTGATGTGGCTAAACTATTAACAGAATTAGATTTTAAGTTGGTTGCTACGCGCGGAACAGCAAGATCTATTATAGAAGCTGGTTTTAGCTGTGGTATAATTAATAAAGTTAGTGAAGGGCGTCCTCATATTGTTGATCTTGTTAAAAATGAAGAAGTTAACTTGATTGTAAATACAACAGAAGGTAAAAAAGCGATCGAAGATTCTTTCGAAATTCGTCGTGAAGCTCTTCAAAATAAAGTGACTTATGCAACAACCATTACGGGGGCATGGGCACTTTGCCAAGCAATGATGTATGAAGATAAAGAACAAGTTTATAAACTTCAAGATCTTCACTAGAGAGGCTAATCATGGATAGAGCACCTGTTACAAGTAAAGGCGCAGAGCGTTTAAAAGAAGAGTTGAATGAATTAAAAACTGTCACTCGCCCTCGAATTGTAGAAGCAATTGCGACTGCGCGTGAGCATGGGGATTTAAAAGAGAATGCAGAGTATCATGCAGCAAGAGAGCAGCAGAGCTTTGCAGAAGGACGTATTCAAGAACTTGAAGCAGTTTTGTCTACAGCACAAATCATTGATATTACCGATCTCGGTGTTGAAGGTCGAATCGTTTTTGGTGCAACCGTAGAACTGGAAGACCTTGATACAGAAGAAAAAGTAACTTACCAAATTGTTGGTGATATAGAAGCTGATATTAAAAGAAAACTGATCGCTGTTTCTTCACCTATTGCACGTGCAATGATTGGTAAGGAAGAAGGTGATGTTGCGACTGTAAATGCACCTGCAGGCATTCGTGAATATGAAATTATAGATATATCATATATCTAATTTTACAATTTATTATTTAACTTTATGCGATCTTCATTAGCTATACTTTCCAATATACTATCTGTAGTTAAGGTGGTAAATCAACAGGCAATTTTTAAATGACAACAACCATCGTTGATTTACTCCGTCATGGTGAAATGGAAGGTAATTCTGTTTATCGTGGCGTTACAGATGATATTTTGACAGACCATGGCTGGCAACAGATGGTTAATGCCCTTGAGAATAGAAAAAGTTGGGATATACTCTACACTTCACCATTACAAAGTTGTTGTGAATTTGCCGAATTAATTGCTTCTGAAGATGATACCAATATAGAGATTTCTGAAAGCTTTCAGGAAACCGACTTTGGACTTTGGGAAGGTCTGTCACCCGACGAAATAATGAAAGAAGATGCTGATTTACTAAAAAAATGGTGGAAGTATCCCACTAAAGTGTCGCCACCAGAGGGTGAGGATTTTCATGATTTTCAAGCTAGAGTTTTAAGCTCATTTAAACAAATGATTGCTGACAATAAAGGAAAAAGAATTCTACTGGTAACTCATTCAGGTGTGATTCGTTTAATACTTATGCATATTTTAAGTATGCCAGAAGAAGCATTCTTTAGGATTAATGTTGATTATGCAAGTTTAACTAAGATTCATTATTTTCATGATGATGAAGGAGAATCAGTAAGCTTAATTAAGCATGGCTAAGCTTATTATTTTACATTTATGCAAGAATGTTGCAATAATTCATCAAACACTCGGACAAAATTTTCTAAATGTCCTGTTAGTCATAATAAATGTTCCTTAGTGCCAAGTTCCTGTGTGCAGTTTCATATAAAAAACCCTCATTCTATTAAAGATCTAAATTATTATTTTTGCTCGGACCCAGAGTGTGAAGTGGTTTATTTTTCAGAAAAAAACCATCTCATAAAAAAATCTGAAATTAAAATATCCATTGGAGTGAAAGAGCAGAACAATAAAAAAAGAATACTTTGTTATTGTTTTTCGATTAGTTATCAAGATTTTAAGGGTGATATCAAACTTAAAGAATATGTAGTAAATAAAACAAAAAGTAAACTGTGTAACTGCATTCTACTGAATCCTTCGAGCAAGTGTTGTTTGAGAGACTTTCCAAAGTCTATCTCTGAAAATAATGAGTAATCCCAAAACCACACTTAGAAGTGCGGATTAGGGGTATTATCAATACTATTAAATTTAATGATTCAGGTGTATGATACGCGCCAAAATAGCTTCTACTGGTATTATTTTTCTAATATAAGATGCAGTCTATGAGTCTTTTAATTCTTTTGTTATTGCCTTTAGTCGGTGCTGCATCTATTGCTTTTCTCTCTAATAAAACTCCGCAATTAATTCGTAATGTTGCTATAGCAACGGCGAGTATCACTCTAATTTATTCTGTTTTTTTAATTGTTGCTGGAGATGTGATACCTACAGAGCATGGTCTTTGGCAGAAATATCATCATGCTTGGAATACACGTATGGGGACTTCATTCTCGTTAGGTGTTAATGGCTTTTCCTATCCAATGGTTTTACTTACAACATTGCTTGCATGGGTTGCGATTCTTGCATCGAAGTCGATAAATCATCATCCTAAGGGCTACTATTTGTTGCTGTTGGTATTAACAACAGCAATTTTAGGCGTATTCATGGCGCGAGACTGGGCGCTATTTTATGTTTTTTGGGAAGCTACACTTATTCCGTTGTTCTTTTTGATAGATCGCTGGGGAGGTAAGAATAGGCAAACAGCCTCGTTGAATTTTGTGTTATATACGATGGGTGGCTCAGTATTCATGTTGCTGAGTTTGTTAGTATTATTCGATGCGACTGGTGGTAAGTCTTTTTCTTTTGATGCAATTAGTGAGGGTGCTAAGCATCTAAATGCTTCTGAACAAGTATTAATTTTTCTTGGTTTACTCATAGGTTTTGGTGTGAAGATGCCAATCTTTCCTTTGCATGGCTGGTTACCCGTAGCGCATGTGGAAGCTCCTAGTCCTGTCAGTATTTTACTCTCAGGGATACTCCTTAAGATGGGAGCCTATGGTCTGATTCTTGCCACTGGAATGCTACCTAAAGCTACACAATTACTTTCACCCATGTTAGTTACCTTAGCATTAATAGCAATTACCTATGGTGGTTTACTAGCCTGGCGACAAAGTGATATGAAAAAAATGATTGCCTATTCATCTGTGTCGCATATGGGTGTGGTATTGCTTGGAATAGCCTCAATGAATATCAGTGGTTTGACTGGGGCTGTGTATCAGATGGTGGCACATGGTCTTGTTGCAGGTGCATTATTTATGTTGATTGGTCTACTTTACGAACGTACTCATACAAGAAATATCAATGATTATGGTTCATTGCTAAAAGTAACCCCACGGTTTGCCTTTTTTATTATCATCGCATTTATTGCAGGTGTAGGGATGCCAGGTACAGCTGGGTTTGTAGCAGAATTACATGTCATGATAGGTTCATTTAAGCACTGGGGATGGGTAACCCTATTGTTAGTCTTTGGTGTGTTAATTACAGCTGCTTATGGTGTACGAACAGTAGGTAAACTGTTTACTGGCCCAAGCAAAGAAGTCATGAACAACGTGAATGATTTAAATCCTACTGAAGTGCTCGCTGCTATGGTATTAACGTCAGGAATACTATTATTTGGCTTCTATCCTGCACCCATACTCGATATGATCACTCCCACCATAATTGATTTTATTTCTACACTTAAAAATGACATCACTATACAAATGGTGGTGCGTTAATCATGTCAAATTATCAAAAAGCACCACATCTACCACGACAGCAATTACTTGATCAACTGACGCATGCTATTGATAATTTTTCCCATATTCTACCAGCTCAAGCTTCTATTAAAGACTTTGTGCATCACAATACTTTACATGGCTTTGAGGATATGAAGTTTCAAGATGCACTCAAAGCCTCGAATCAACTTACGGGTGCTTATGGATACTGGACTCAACAACAATTTCAGGAACAATATCTTAAAGGGCGTATCAACGATGATGATATTGATGATATTTTAAATAGAGATGAAATTCTGCAAGCACAACAACTTATCTTTAAGTTATCAAAACTTTCAAAACAGTCAATTCTTAAGAAAGATATTTATCGAATTGCACTACTATATCCTTTAAAAAGAATCTCTAGTAATCAACTTAAATGGCAATCTGAAGAATTGCATGCACTTGAAGCATTTCAGGAAGATGTACCCGATAATGCTCGAAAGAAGCTATTAGATGCAGCTAATATTTATGGGTTTGTAAACGAAAAAGAAGCTATAAAGGATCTTTGGAAAGGCTGTGTAAAGGTATTAGGATTAGATCCTATTTTATTACATCCAGAAGATCTAGTTGACTTAACCCCAGAACGAGCTGAAAAAATATTTACTGAATTAAGTGAAAAGTTTGAAGCTGAAACTCATTATGTTGATACATTATCTGATGAGCAAAAAATTGAATATCAACAGCAATTAAAAAGTTGGGCTGACCTTAAAATAGATACGACGACAAATGATAATAATAAATTACGATCTGCAATTAAAACCTTAACTGGCGTTGAGGTGAAAACAGCGGTGTCTTCTCCTTCCGTTTCAAAAGTAGATATTTTAATCCGTAAACAGTCGAGGCAACAAATAGATCAACTAATTGGGCAGGTTGGTAATCAACTTACACTTCGTGGATTGTTAACAAAACTTACGGGAAAAGATGTTCAAAATAAAATAACGGCTTATTTACTACCTTATATTTCTAATTGGTTAGATGAAGGTGTCGCAGCTTGGCATTCTGAAAACAAACAAAGAAAAGGTTTTTATAAGTCATGGAAAGAAAGTGCATTATTAGATAACAGTAATTTATTTAATGATTTAGTAGATTGGAAAGAACATATCCAGTCTTTGCCTGATGACTCGACCCAAACAGTTATGGATGAGTTATCTCGAATGGGAATAGCTGAGGAAAAATGGGGGGGGTATATTTCTCGTTTAGCGCTTGACCTTCCTGGTTGGTCAGGTATGTTTTATTGGCGATACAGCAACCCTGACTATCACGTAGCAGAGTCAACCAATGTTGAGATGATGGATTATCTAGCGGTTCGTTTGATCTTAGAACACTTATATACTCGTGCTTTATGTCGTAAGCAATGGTTGTTTGATGGAGACATGGCAACTATTCGAGTGTACCTGCATAAGAATCATTCAGAATCATTTGTAAGATTTACTCTTTATAATCAACAGCTACCAGAATATCTATTAAGTTTATCGCAACAACTCGTGGAACGAGAATCGTTTGAAACACATAATGATGAAGATTGGCAGCAATTAGCTAAAATGATTTGGACATGGCAGCAATGCCCATCTTCAGACAGTACTTTAGCGAGTGATATACAGCTGGATTTCATTGAAGCAGAACAACGGCAGCGTGGTTCTCATTTACATCACGATGGTTGGAAATTATTTCGCTTAGCGCAGCATTTAGGCATTTGTGGTGTTGATATACGGCTATTGAAACAAAACCAGTTGGATGATGTTTACAATTGTATTTCTTTAATGGATAAAGAAACAAAAGGTTTTACACTGTTAAAAGCCTATGAACGAAATTATCGGGAACAACTTTTCACTACAATTTCTCAAAATCAAGGTAGAGGGACATGGGAAAATAGGAAAAACAAACGTCCAGAAGCACAATTGATTTTTTGTATGGATGATCGTGAAGAAGGTTTTCGCCGTCATCTAGAACATCTGAATCCAAATATTGAAACCTTTGGTGCAGCGGCATTTTTTGGTGTAGTAATGAATTGGAAAGGGTTGATGGACAAAGAGTCGGTAGTTCTTTGTCCGGTGGTTGTAACCCCAGTTCATGAAATTACCGAAGTGACTGATAAAAACTATGAACAACAAACAAAAAAGGTAAGTAAAAGAGTTAATTTACGTTCAAAGATTGGGAACTTTATACATCAAGATTCTCGTCGAAGTTTACTATCAACATCGATTATGACTACTTTGTATGCCCCTGTCGCTTCGGTAATTCTAGTTGGAAAGGTTTTCAGCCCATTAAAATGGAATAATTTAGTTACGCGTTTAAAACAAAACTTTGATACCGATACTATAACGAGGATAAATACTACCGCTAAAGATTGTGATACAGAACCTACACAGAATAATCGGCAACTAGGATATACCATTGAGGAACAGGTAAACATTGTTGCAGGGTTTTTACAAAATAATGGAATGCTCTCTGGTTTTGCGCAGTTGGTTGTGATGATAGGTCATTACTCTTTTAATCAAAACAATCCTCATACAGCAGCCTATGGTTGTGGCGCCTGTGGTGGTAAATTCAGTGGTCCAAACGGGCGTGTTTTTGCTGCTATGGCAAATAATGATGAAGTGCGAGCAGCGCTAGTTGATAAAGGGATCGATATACCCAAAGATACTTGGTTTATCGGCGCTCAGCATGATACTTGTAATGAAGATATTCTTTGGACAGATATTGATTTAATTCCCGAAAACCTTAAAAGTAATTTTCAGAAGCTGCAAGAGAATACATTTAATGCAAGTCAACATTCCGCACATGAACGTTGTCGAAAATTAGCATCAGCGCCTAAAAAACCTAGTTTGATTAATGCCTTAAAACATATAGCAGGACGAGGAGTTGATTTTTCCCAAGCAAGACCAGAACTGGGTCACGCAACTATAGCTTCAGGGTTTGTGGGTAGACGTTTTCTAACTCAAGGCACTTTCCTCGATAGGCGTAGTTTTCTAATATCCTATGATTCTAATGTTGACCCTAAAGGTGAGTTTTTAGAACGGATTCTATTAAGTGCTGGTCCAGTTGGTGCAGGAATTAATTTGGAATACTATTTTTCTTCTGTAAATAATGAGAAATACGGTAGTGGTTCTAAAATAGTCCATAACCTATCTGGCTTACTTGGAGTTATGGAAGGCGGTTCAAGCGATCTGCGAACAGGTTTACCTCAACAAATGATAGAAATTCATGAACCAATGCGTTTGCAGCTAATGGTTGAAGCTAAAACAGGAGTGCTGACAGAAATATATAAACGCCAACCCTCTATACAGCAGTTAGTAGGCAATGGTTGGATTCTACTTTCTGCAAAAGATCCTGATTCAGAGGCAATTCATACTTTTGATCCTGAAAAGGGGTGGGAGTTGTGGAAGTCGCCAGATGTTAAGGTCAAAACAGTAAAAAAGTCGGAGGATTGGTATTCAGGTAATTATGACCACTTACCCACGGTTTTAGTTAAGGGAGCTAATAATGCCTGATATAATGTTAAACACAGTATTAGTGTTAATACCATTATTGCCTTTCCTATCTGCATTATGGATAGCCATTGGTTTTATCTTTAAATGGAACCGAGGCGAGCAAGGCGAAAAACAAACAACAATTGTCGCCGTTGGTACTTCTGCCTTGTCTTTTATATTGGTTCTAGGCTTAGGTGTTTATTACCTATTTCATGATTTTCCAACGGAAACTATCAAGCTAGGACAGTGGTTATCATCAGGGCAATACCATATAGATTTCAGTTTTTTACTTGATTATAAAAGTTTGGTAATGGGTGTTTTAGTGGCATTCTTAACGTTGCTGATTACCCGTTTCTCTGTTAACTATTTACATCGTGAGCCTGCTTATCAACGTTTCTTCATGATGCTTTCTATATTTAGCGCAGCCATGCAACTAATTATTCTATCGGGAAATGCCGTTATAGCATTTATTGGATGGGAACTCGCAGGTGTCAGCTCTTACCTTTTAATCGCCTATTCATGGCACCGTGATACAGCAACAACAAATGCGACTCGAGCATTTGTTACCAACCGAATTGGTGATGCTGGATTTTTACTCGGAATAGCCTTTTCATTATTCTGGTTTAACAGTGTCGATTGGCTTGATATGTCTTTTATGGTTACGTCTAAAGTGCATATTGGTTTAATTTTATTTGGGTTTATATTGGCGGCGTTAGCTAAGTCTGCACAACTACCTTTTTCTGCTTGGATTACGCGTGCATTAGAAGGACCGACACCTTCAAGTGCTGTATTTTATGGTTCCGTCATGGTGCATGCGGGAATTTATTTATTAATACGTCTTGAGCCTTTGTTAGTTCAAGTACCTTCACTGTCATTATTGTTATTAGTGATTGGACTAGTTACGGTCATCTATTCTTATTTAGTTGGATTGGTTCAATCAGATGTTAAGTCTTCCTATATGTTCTCAACCCTGTCACAGGTTGCATTAATGATGGTCTGGATTGGTTTATCTTGGTATGAATTAGCACTGCTACATATCGTTGTACATGCCATTTGGCGCGCCTACCAATTTTTACATGCACCTTCTTTTATGCAGTTGGTTAATCAGCCTGCAAAGCCTGTTCCTAGCTGGCTTAGAAAAAGGAAGTGGCTTTATACCGCAGCACTTCAACGTTTTTGGCTTGATGGTATTTCAGACTGGTTATTCACCAAACCAACACAAGCTTTAGCGCATGAGGTTCAGTTGTTTGATGAACAGGTGGTTGATCGTATGACAGGAATCCCGTCGCACTCAAATATGGTTTCTACACTTTCACATTGGGAAGCAAGCAAACAAGGTAAGTTTAAAGTACAAAATGAAGTGGGAACCGGGAGTGGAGTATTTGGCTCAACAATGCAGTTGATAGCCACGGCATTTGAATGGTTTGAAGAACGGTTAATATTAAAAGGTAGTGGTGAAGGTTTGATGAAAGCACTTCATAAGTTAGGTAAGCAACTCGAACACATAGATCAGCTATTAATGAAACCTCGTTATGCGGTGTTATTAATTATGGCGACCTTTGTTGTTGTACTGTAAAGGCTAATGTAAACAAATGGAATTTACAGAAATACAGTTTGGCTTACCTATTTTAGAGCTGCTTCAATTACTACCTTTAGTGGCATCCTTGATTCTATTTAAACTAAGGAATACACCTGCAATTATTATTGCTTTAGCTGCTGCTGCTGCTGAATTATTTCTTTCAGTTTATTTGTATCTATCATTTGATTTTGAAACAGCTGCAATGCAGTTTGCAAACAAGGCTAGTTTATTGGGTCTGCCTTATCATGCTGCGGTAGATGGTATCAGTATTTTATTCGTATTACTGACTTCCTTGTTGGCATTGCTATCTGTTTTATTTGTTATTTTTAGAAAGCTTGATGGTACGAGTGTGTTGGCTGTTATGTCAATTATCCAAGCCTTACTAATTAGCCAATTCGTGACGGTTGATTTGCTCTGGTTCGTACTGATGTCAGCCTTGGAGATGATCGCAGTGGCTTTTCTACTGTATCGTTGGGCAACATTTATTGATGCTGAACCGATGTTAAAAAGTTATGTTCAGTTTATGACAATCAGTATTTTGCTACTCATTGTGGGTACATTCATGCTGGGCTGGAATTACTCAGACCATTATTTTAACTCCTTGGTTAATTCTGGTTTAACGGGACATTCAAAATGGTCTTTTGATCTTTATGATCTTGCTAGAACACCCGTAGAGCCGGCTATTGCTACGTTTATTTTCTTTGCTTTATTCTATGGCTTTGGTATCCGTGTACCTGTTTTTCCGTTACATGGATGGTTGCCGATTACTATGCAACACGGCAACGTTGCCGTTGCCCCAGTATTTTTACTGGGACTAAAAGTTGGTATTTTTGGTTTATTGCGATTTGTCTTTCCTGTCTTACCAGAAGCGGTTATCAGTTGGCATAAGATTATAATAGCCTTTGCCATCGTCGGTATTTTTTATGCAGCCGTTCTGGCAATGCGACAAACCAATATGAGACGTTTAATGGCCTACGGTGTGATTAGTCATACAGGTATCATCACTATTGGTTTATTTACTCTGAGTAGAAATGGTTTTGAAGGCGGCATAATGCTGGCGATTAACTTTGGTTTAGCCATATCAGGTTTAATGTTTATGACAGGGCTTGTATGGCAACGCACTAATACAGCGGTAATGACACGCCTTGGCGGTCTTTTTGAATTTATCCCTGTTGTTGGTATTGCCTTTTTAGTTGCAGGTCTTGCAATTGTGGGTATGCCAGGCACCCCTGGCTTTGATGCTGTTCACCTTGTATTAGAAGCTGCTATTTCTGAGTTTGGTGCAAAAGTCACTATTGCCGCTGCCTTGGGTAATGTTGTTGCCGCAGGATTTTTATTGTTTGCTTTTCAAAAAGCATTTTTAAGCGAGCCAAATTGTGATACTTCAAAATGGGATACCAGCCCTGCCAGAATTACTGAAAGAGCGTTGGCAATTATTATGATCGTAGTGATACTCGGTATGGGGTTTTTCTCTGGTTTGTGGTTGGATTTATTTGAGCATACTCTTGATGGACTTGGTGCTTTATATGGAAATAGGGGGGCTCACTAATGTCCTTCTTAAACCTTAATTTTACGATATTTCCATGGCTTAGTATTTTAATACTACTACTTCCAATAGGTGCGGCAGTTACTTTGCTTTTGGAAAGTTATAAAGCGCGTTATATAGCCTTAGTGACGAATGTATTGGTATTAATTGTTTCCATTTTAATTGTTTTTAATTTTGATTCGAATATTGCTGGGTTTCAATTTGTCGAAAAACACCCGTGGATTAATAGTTTAAATATTCATTATTTTCTAGGAGTTGATGGTATATCGGTATTATTTTTACCGACGACAGCTTTACTCTTTAGTGCGGTAACATTGGCATCTTGGAATAATATACAAACCAAAAGGAATACTTATTTTAGTTTATTACTGATACTTGAAGCAGCTATTTTAGGTATTTTTAGTGCACTCGATACGATCTTCTTTATGTTCTTTTGGGAAACCACACTGATACCAGTTTATTTTTTAATCAGCCTCTGGGGAGTTGGTGCAAGTAGGCGTTACGCAGGCATGAAATATGTCCTGTTTATGATGACAGCTGGTCTGCCAATAATGTTCGCCTTTGTTCTTTTAGCTATACAAAGCGACGGCAGTTATATTTTTGACTACACCCAGTTACTAATAACAGCCAAAGATAATCAATATCAAACAATAATTTTCTTTCTACTGCTTTTTGGCTTTGGCGTAAAAACACCTTTCTTTCCAATGCATACTTGGTTACCTGTACTCGCGCAGGAAGGTCACCCTAGCACGATAGCTATTATAGTTGGATTAAAATTAGGTGCCTATGGATTACTTCGCTTTGTCATTCCTATGGCTCCAGATGCAGCGCATCAGTTTCAAAGTTTATTAGTTGCTTTTGGCATTGTTGCGGTTATATATGGTGCTATAGCCGCGCTCAAACAAACTAATCTGCGCCGTATGTTAGCTTATTCAAGCTTAAGTCATGTGGGCTTAGTTGTTTTAGGAATAGCAACATTTAGCCAACAAGGTATCCAAGGTGCGGTACTGCAGCTACTTAATTTTACGATGGTATCCACTGGTTTATTTTTATTATCAGGTTTTATTTTACAACGCATTGGCTCAACAGATATTCTGAGTTTGGGTGGCTTAGCCAAAACCATGCCATTACTAACTTCCTTCTTTTTCTTTTTGGGCTTGGCGAATATGGGAGTTCCTGGAACCAGTACTTTTCCTGCTGAGTTCTTAATTATAGTGAGTACCTTAGATAACTTCACAGGAGTCGGGTTAGCAGCATTGATGGGGATAATATTGGGTGCTGCTTATTTTCTAGGAATGTTCAGAAAGCTATTCCTTGGTGAGTGTAAAAGCGAAGTGGTTCAAGATGCAACAGATTTAAAAGCACGTGAGCTTTTAATTGTATTCGTGATGAGTGCTATTGTATTGATAGTTGGTCTCTATCCACAGATGGTATTGGATGTTATTGATCAAGCAAGCCAAGATTGGGTAAAGGTAATAACACTAAAATAATAGCCACTAATTGTGTAAAAAAGGGGGGGATGCCATTAAACATCTATACGGTTTTCTCTTAGGGCTGTTTTCTTTGCTGAGATCATGCAAGTCTCGACCAATATCGACACCTCTTTCGGAGTTGTAGTGACGTACTTTTTGGCTCTTGGTGAGCCTTAAAATCAATCTTCAAATTAAGGTGGGGGTGCCATTAGAGCCAACGTATTAAAAATCATACTGATAAAAACGAACACCTTCATCAGCATTATTGAAATAGGCAGGAACCTGCTTAAAACCATAGGTTAAATATAGCTGAGTTGCCTGTGTCATCTTATCCATGGTTTCCAGCACAATGGACTCGTATCCTAGATTTTTAGCTTCATTCATAGCAAGTAGAAATAGTTTTTTACCAATACCATGACCTTGGAAATTATCGTTAACATACAAGCGTTTAAGTTCGGATACTTCCGTTGAAATAATGCCGTCATTTATTAAAGGGCGAATGGCAGAGCAACCAATAACATCGTCCTTATCAATTGCAAGGTATACAACTCCCGTAGGTGATGTGTAGAGGCCAGGTAAATCATCTAACTCTTTTTCAAAGTTTTGAAAGCAGACAGGCTCATTGAGTTCTGTTTGGTACTGTTTAAATATTTTTCGTATGGACGTGATATCGCCATTCTCTGCTTTAATAATTTCCATTTAATACGTCCGATTTACTGATATTTATATTATTATTATTTGCAATATATTGCTTGTATTTTAGTTATTCTTAACACCAATGATTATCACTCTACTCCATTATGTCTCTAAGTAAAGAGTTCTTTATACTGAACTTTTCTAAAAATCTAATGACAGATTGATCCGATCAATCTCAATCTTCCAAATAATAGGGGGGTGCCATCTAGCATAGAGATACAGTTATTATTTTTGAAGGTTTAATACAAGCAAATCAAAAACACTCATTCCAGATGGTGACTATGGTTATATAAATACAATGGCACCCCCGCCTTTTTTTGATAATTGAAATGAGCAAAAGGTTACTTAAGTCTCCATACATTTTTTCTTTAGAGGTTTTTCAGATCGTTTAATCAGCGCAATAATGAGCAAAATAAAGGGTGAAAAATAGATAACGGTCATACCTGTGCCAGATTGTAATAAATTAAATCCGCCCGAAATTAAATACAGTGCAAAATAATAAAGCACGCTAACAAGGAAGAACCACAAACGTTTTCCTTGGCTCACTATCATTAAGCCGATGATTGCAGGTGAAAAGAACAGAATTATGGCGCTAAAAATAATCCAGCTTGGAATCATTGGCCCACAGGCTAAAGCTATTGATGGGAATAGTGTGGCAATAATCGCTATTATATTTCGTGTTGTCTTAGTCATAACTCAATCCTCTTTTAAATTGATATGGAGTATGCCTTAGGTATCGATATATGCCATTTGTATAGATAAAGTTGCTGTATGAGAATCTATCTGTATCATATATGTATACTAATGAGGATTTATTATGGCATTAACTACTAGTCTACTGGATGCATTGAAATCTGTTTTAAGAGAAAAGGGGATTACCTATCGTGATGTGTCTAAGTACTTAGATCTCTCGGAGGTGAGTATTAAACGGATTTTTTCTGATAAAAACTGTTCCTTGATTCGTCTTGAGAAGATATGTGAGTTGGCACAAACAGATTTTGCAGAGTTACTAGATATTGCTGAATCTCGACAACAACAGCTAACTGAGCTTTCCATTGAGCAAGAGAATGCTTTGGTTCGTGATACAGGTTTATTGGTTGTTGCAGTTTGTATTATTAATTACTGGTCTTTTGATGAAATTTTAGCCAAGTATCAATTTGACCAAGCACAGCTTACGGGACACTTTACCCAACTTGATAAGATGGGGTTTATTGAGTTGTTAGTAGCTAATCGTTATCGCTTAAAAGTATCACGGCGATTTAGTTGGAAACTAAGAGGTCCGATTCAACGATTCTTTGTTGAGTCTGTTTTAGATTCGTATTTACAAACGGGGATACAAAGTGCTGGGAATCACTTTCACTTTAACTGGGGCATGTTAAGCAAGGAATCTGTGAAGGAGTTGAATCGTAAAATACACCGTGTGGTGGATGAATACATGAGTATTGTCAGCCAAGATGTACGCATACCAGTAGACAAGAAATTAACCAGTAGTTTGTTAATCATGTTTAGAGAAAACTGGGAGCCGCAGCCTTTTAAAGAATTGTGGAAATAGTGTGTAAGCACACAATTACTTGGAAAGAGAATCACCTAATCTGATCGAATTTCCAAGTTGTAGGCTCTGGTCTAACTGAGGGCTTTTATCAGCAAAAACAAGAATAACCGTAGAGCCCATATTAAAGCGCCCCATCTCTTCGCCTTTTTCTAATGAGATTGATTGGTCGTCGTAGCGTTTGCTCGATAGTGCTTTTCCTTTAGGCGGAGTGATAAGCCCATCCCATACCGTTTCAATAGCTGCGACATTAATAGCACCTACAAGTACCATCGCCATAGGTCCATATTCAGTATTAAACTGTGCAACTACGCGTTCATTTCTAGCAAAGATACTCGAAACGGTTTTTACCGTATGAGGAGCAACACTGAATAATCTCCCTGGAACATGGATTTGCTCGGTTAATTCTCCTGCACAGGGCATATGAATTCGGTGATAGTCTTTGGGTGATAAATAGATGGTTATAAATTGTCCATTGGCATATTGGTCACTCAGTTGTTGATTGCCACCAAGTAATTTGTTCAAACTATAATTCATGCCTTTAGCTTGCATTAGTAAGCCATCGCTAATCTTGCCGTATTGGCTCACTGTGCCATCAACGGGGCTAACTAAGGCACTATCTGCAAGAGGTCTTAAGCCGGGTTTGAGTTCACGGGTAAAAAACTGATTGAATGATTTATAACTTTTTGGATCTGGGTTAACAGCTTCATCAAGATTTACTTTGAATGCATTGCTAAATATTTGTATGGTTTTAGGTACAAAACGTGATTCAATACGGGTCAATTTATATATCACCCGCGATACGGCATGATGTGGCAAAAAGTAAAGTGAACCCGATTTAATGTAATCTATAATTGATGCAGACATGTAGTTGTTACTGTAAGTTTTTAATTGGATGAGGATAATACTTTAATTTGCCTTAGAAAGTGTATAAAAATATGAGTGAACGGAGTGTTTGCTAGTATAAGATTGTAATTGTTGAAAAAAGGTGGGGGTGCCATTACACTTTTCTCATCATAACTAATTTAAATATTGAGAGCCAATGCAAGATACAAAAGGTCTACAAACTATCACGGATTTTATGCGCTGGGGAGCCAGTCAATTTGTCGAGGCAAAGTTGACCTATGGTCATGGAATGTCATCACCCTTAGATGAATCTGCGTATCTCATTTTACGTATATTAAATCTACCTGTGGATACCCCAGAAGTTTATTGGCAATCACATTTGACTGAGGATGAGATTAATCGCGTCAAAGCGGTGATTGGCCGTCGTGTAGATGAGAAAATCCCAGCGGCTTATATTACCCAAGAAGGGTGGTTCGCCGGCTTACAATTTTATATTGATGAACGTGTTTTAGTTCCTCGATCTCCCATTGCGGAACTCGTTGAAGCTCAATTTTCTCCTTGGGTTGATGCCGAGGAAGTTACCTCGGTACTCGATTTATGTACAGGTAGTGGTTGTATCGGGATTGCCTGCGCCTATGCTTTTCCATTGGCAAACATTGACTTAGCAGATATTAGTGAGGATGCTTTAGAGGTAGCAAAGATAAATGTAGAAAAGCATCAAGCAAGCTCACGTGTTTCAGTGATTCAATCTGATTTATTCTCTGACTTGAAAAACACCCAATATGACATCATTGTAAGTAATCCACCCTATGTTGATGCTGAAGATATTGGTGATATGGCTAAAGAGTATCACCATGAGCCTGAAATCGGCTTGAGTTCTGGTGATGATGGTTTGGAGTGTACGCGTCAGATTCTTCGTCAGGCAGCGAATCATTTAACGCAAAAGGGTGTATTAGTGGTAGAAGTTGGCAATAGCCAATATGCATTGCAAGATGAGTTTTCAGAGCTGGCATTTCAATGGTTAGATTTTGAGCGCGGTGGTGATGGTGTGTTTTTGTTAACAAGAGATCAGTTGAAAAACATTAAGTAAAACAGTATTTTATACGCGTATTTTAGATTTATTCTATAATACATTAAATTGTGTTATAGTTTAATTTCGTTTAAATAGTATTCAAATTCGCGATAACTTTTCTGATGGCATTTGAATGATAAAACAGGGGACGCTGTGTTACAGCAAAGAACACTTGATAGTATTGTAAGTACGATGGGTATCGGCGTACATTCGGGTAAGCGGGTTAATTTAACGTTGCGACCTGCACCTGTTGATACGGGAATTATATTTACTCGTGTAGATCTAGACGATCCTGTAGAAATCAAAGCTACGCCAAAAGCGGTCGGTGAAACTGTTTTGAGTACTTCACTTATAAAAGAAGGCGTGAAAGTTTCAACGATTGAACACTTAATGTCTGCTTTTGCAGGTCTCGGTATTGATAATGCCTATGTTGATTTAGATGCGGCAGAAGTGCCGATAATGGATGGCAGTGCGGCTCCCTTTATATTCTTGATTCAATCAGCAGGTATAGAGATTCAAAAAGCACCCAAGAAACTGATTAAAATTAAAAAGGCAGTGCGTTTTGAAAATGACTATGGTTGGGCAGAATTATCACCCTATGATGGTTTTAAAGTGGGCTTTGAAATAGATTTTGATCATCCTGCTTTTAAAGACTCCAAACAAGTATTAGAGCATGACTTTTCCGTAGATTCTTATAGTAAATCCATCAGTCGCGCCAGAACATTTGGCTTTATGCGCGACGTAGAGATGCTTCGCTCTAAAAACTTAGGTTTAGGTGGTAGTTTTGGTAATGCCGTTGTTTTAGATGATTACCGTGTACTAAACAAAGATGGTCTTCGCTATAACGATGAGTTTGTAAAACATAAAATGCTAGATGCCATTGGTGATTTATATGTGCTCGGCTACGGCATTATCGGTGCCTATCATGGACACAAATCTGGGCATGCAATTAATAATTTATTATTACTTGAGTTACTTAAACAAGAAGATGCTTGGGAAATTGTCACCCTAGAAGCAAAGGTTGAGGCAGCAAAATATTATCTTGGTGATAATTGCCAACTTGCCTAGTAGATAATTAGTTTTGTGTTGAATATATTTTAACTGTCTGTTTTTGTTGCTATTTTATTTAATGACTCTCTTAATTCTGGATCTTCAATCAGATCTGCAATGCTAGCTAAACTCTTACTTGCAGTACTACCTATTTGATAAAGTTTGTTGTGTTTTTGCGTGATGCTAGTTGATGGTGGTACGATTTTTACCTTGGTTTTTTTCAATTCTAATAAAAAATAACGATTAATTGCAGTGCAAATATTCTTTTGTTCGTATTGTAACTGTGTGCCGAGGTAAGGGTTATCTGTCAGTAAAGTGAGTTGTTGCTGTTTTACGACTACCCAAACATTGTGTTTTTCTTTATTTAGATGCAATAAATCATAAACATACGAAGACAACTTGTCGTAGCTTTCAATATTCCGACTGAGTTGTGAACTGATTAGGTTGTTAAAGTTTTTCATAGGGTGAGAAAATTATAACATGATTGATGTTTAGGCATAAAATAGACAGTTATTATTTTATTTATTGACCTATTAAGGATGCCCTCAAAGCCAAGTTGTAATATACTTGCGCCTGATTTTAGAATATCACTTGCATTCTGTTGGAATGACCACATAGTTGCTCTATTCTAATTTTGAAAGTTACACTCACAGACTAATTTGATTCGGTGTTAAATACTAATAAAGATGAAATCTTGGCGAAGAATATAATGAACGAAAATGTAAACTGTTTTTTAGTTATCTTCGTATTAAGGTACTCATAAATAAACAACATTGATGATCAAGGGGAATATAAAATAATGTTCAGAAAAGTTGCCAAAAAACTGTTTGGTAGTCGCAATGACAGACTGGTTAAAGCTTACTCAGCAACTACAAACGCAATCACTGTGTTGGATGATAAGTACTCTGCAATGTCAGATGAAGATATCCAAGCTAAGACAGACGAGTTTCGAGATCGTTTAAAGCAAGGCGAATCATTGGAAGATATTCTTCCTGAAGCTTTTGCAACGGTTCGTGAAGCGGGTAAACGTACCATGGGCATGCGCCATTACGATGTGCAGATGATCGGTGGTATGGTCTTAAATGAAGGCAAAATTGCTGAGATGCGCACGGGTGAGGGTAAAACCTTAGTGGCAACACTATCTGCCTATTTGAATGCACTTCCAGGTGAAGGTGTTCACGTTATTACGGTAAACGATTACTTAGCTAAACGTGATGCCGAATGGATGTCTCAGCTTTATAGTTTTCTTGGAATGACCACTGGCATTATTGTCAATGGAATGGATCATGAGCAACGTGTAGCAGCATACAATGCAGACATTACCTACGGAACCAATAATGAATTTGGTTTTGATTACCTGCGTGACAATATGGCTTTTCAAAAAGAAGAGCGGGTCCAGCGTAAATTAAACTTTGCGATTGTTGATGAGGTTGATTCAATTCTAATTGATGAAGCAAGAACACCTTTGATTATTTCAGGTGCAGCAGAAGATTCTTCTGAAATGTATGCATCGATTAATAAAATTGTACCTAAGCTAAAAAAGCAAATTGGCGAAGATGGTGAAGAAGTTGAAGTAGCAGGTGATTTCACTGTAGATGAAAAAGGTAAGCAGATTTTTCTTACCGATGTTGGGCATGAAACGGCCGAAGATTTTTTACAAGAAGCTGGAATTTTACCTCAAGGACAGGGACTTTACGATAGTTCGAGTGTTTCAGTATTGCATCATTTCAATGCCGCTTTGCGAGCGCATAATCTCTTTACGATTAATGTCGATTATATTATTGGCGAAGGTGAAATTATCATCGTTGATGAATTCACTGGTCGTACCATGCCAGGTAGACGCTGGTCTGAAGGCCTGCATCAAGCCATTGAAGCAAAAGAAGGTTTGGAAATTCATGCAGAAAACCAGACTATGGCATCTATTACCTTTCAGAACTATTTCCGTCTATATGAAAAACTCTCTGGTATGACAGGAACGGCTGATACGGAAGCCTTCGAGCTACATCAGATTTATGGTTTAGAAGTTGTCGTTATTCCTGGCAACTTACCACTGGATAGAACCGATGGTAATGACTTAGTCTATATGACGGAAGAAGAGAAATATCAAGCCATTGCAGAAGAGATAGCAGATTGTCAGAAAAACGGACAGCCCGTATTAGTTGGTACGGCATCGATTGAAACATCAGAAGTGCTTTCTAATTTGCTAACTAGCATGAATGTTACGCATGAAGTGTTAAACGCAAAACAACATGAGCGCGAAGCCCATATTATTGAAAACGCTGGTCGCCCCGGTGCTTTGACAATTGCCACAAACATGGCAGGTCGTGGTACAGATATTGTATTAGGTGGCTCATTAGATGCTGAAATTAAAGCACTTGGTGATGATGTTAGTGATACCGAAAAAGCCAGTGTAAAAGCTGAGTGGCAAAAACGTCATGATGCGGTTATTAAAGCAGGTGGTTTGCATATAATTGGTACAGAGCGCCATGAATCTCGTCGTATTGACAACCAATTACGTGGTCGTGCTGCTCGACAAGGTGACCCTGGTTCATCACGTTTCTTCTTGTCACTTGAAGATAGCTTGATGAGAATTTTTGCATCTGAACGTGTGAAAGCCATTATGCAACGTCTTGGCATGGAAAAAGGTCAGGCTATTGAAGCTAAAATGGTGAGTAAGTCTATTGAGAATGCTCAGCGTAAAGTTGAAGGGCATAACTTCGATATTCGTAAAAACTTGCTTGAATATGATGATGTGGCTAATGATCAACGTAAAGTTGTTTATGAGATGCGCTCTGATTTGTTAGAAGCTGCTGATGTTGGGGAATCTATTGAGTCTTTTATCGAAGATGTTACTGAGTCCACGATCGATCGTTTTATTGCACCAAATAGTATCGATGAGCAATGGGATATCGAAGGCTTAACCAATGCAATGAAGGAAGAAATGACGCTGGATTTGGATATCCAAGGTTGGTTGGATAGCGATGATTCGTTACATGAAGAGACTTTGCGTGAAAAAATTCACGAGAGTGTAACTCAACTTATTAGTGCTAAAGAAGCATTGATAGGTGATGAAAGCATGCGTCGCCTTGAACGCGATGTCATGTTGCATGTTTTAGACTCGCATTGGAAAGAGCATCTTGCATCAATGGATTATCTGCGTCAAAGTGTTGGTCTTCGTGGCTATGCACAAAAGAATCCAAAGCAGGAAT
>CAZWEA010000023.1:0-10939 GCA_964632635.1 uncultured Cocleimonas sp.
TGAAGGTCACTATATGAATAAAAAAAGGAGCCCTATTTGGGCTGGAATCCTGTCAGTAGCCTCAATGGGTCTTGGGCATATGTATGCAGGAAACCTCCGAAAAGGACTAATGATTGTTGGCTCTATCTTGCTCTTCTTACTAGTCGCTGGTGTATTTGGTTTACTTTCAACTGCCTATGGCATTGCATTGTTTGTAGCACTATTAATTTTTGCATTTATATATTCCGTTGTTAGCTCAGTCATGCTTGCGCGAAAAAATAAAGAGTACACTTTGAAGCCGTATAATAGATGGTATTGGTACCTCGCTTTTTTGGCTTCTGTTAGCATTATATTCAATGCCTTGTTGGTATATCGCGGAGAACTTTTAGGCTATCAAACCTTTTCAATTCCATCACAATCAATGGTGCCTACACTTAAAATTAATGACTATATAACAGTAGACACACGCTCCCGAAAAGCAACAGTAGGTGATATTATTGTATTCTCTTCCCCGCAAAATCAAGATGTTCCCTTTGTAAAAAGAGTGGTTGCCGTCGGTGGTGATACACTATCAATAAAGAATGGAATCATTATTAGGAATGGTCAATCAGAAGATAAATTACAGGTGCCAAAAGATAGAAGAAAATCCAAATATGCCGTCACTATGGATGAGATAAAAATACCTGAGAATGAATTTTTTGTACTAGGAGATTGGCGAGATAAAAGCGCTGATAGCCGAATATGGGGAACAGTTCCCGATAAAAATATTATCGGAAAGGTAAGGTATATTTGGCTTTCGACCAATCTTAAGCGAATAGGAATGGCGGTTAAGTAGCTTAAGACACTTGCAGAGATAATATTTGTTCAAGCTTATTGAGGAGATCCTGATTAAGTCCAATTATTTTAAGCTTGCTAAAACTGCCGATATTTTCCACGAAGATTGCTACAAGGGAGCACCATTCCAGCTCACTTCGTGAAAAATAGCGACAGTTTTTTCTGCGCTTAAATCTAATCGACTTAATCAGGTTCTCCTTGAGCATATCCTGATCACCTCTAATTTTTTTAGATATCACCTTAAATGGCACCCCCGCCTTTATTACATAATTGATATCAATTGTTAAAAAAAGGGGGGGGTGCCATATCAGCTTGTAAACTGGTTTCGAAAAAGAGGGTTTAGAAGAGTTTATCTAAAGAAAAGTTACGCTTTACACTCAGGCTTTTTAATCTTACAAATATTATTCGCAGCAATCGTAGTGAGTCCTAAAGTCTCCCAGCCTTGCATTCCGTCGCGATAGTATTTTAGTTTTTCTGCTGGATAGCCGATATTCAAGAGAGCTTTGATGCTGTGAGAGGTTTGACCACACCATGTGCCATTGCAAAAAAGTATCATTGTTTTTGCTTCTGAAAAATCAAAAATAATACTTGGGTCATTACTAGATAGCTCTAAGCTGATGGCTTCATCTGTTCTATCATCAAGTAATGGCGCGTTGAAATGTTTAATAAGTGTGTTAATAATCTCACTTTGCAACTCACCTTTTTCATTAACAAATTGAGTCCAAGGAATACTAACTGACCCTGGAATAGTACCTTTATCAACCCATTCTTTAATGCGGGTGTCTACAATCATAATGGACTGGTCATTGTTTGATTGCTCTAAGTATTCCAGCATTTCTAATTCGCCAATGGTTTCAACACCATCAGAAACTACCATAGGTTGAATGCAAAAAGGAGGACAGGGTCTTGTTGCTTTTGTAAAGAGTGGGTTGATCTGTGCGTCTTTATTACTTCCCCGACTGATCGTTACTTTTTTACCTTTATGATTAATTCTAATACTCCTGAGTTTGGGAGTAATCGATATCCTTTGACCTGAATTGCTCTCAGGTTTTGCCCTAGTTGCTTTTTTTAATATACTTGTAATGCCCATTTTAAAATCCGTTTTTAAACTTGTTAGCTTTGTGTATTAAATGATTAAGAAGTTCACTTAGTCACAAAATGCATCCAATTTACTACAAAATCGCGTATTATAGGCTAATGCAGAAGCTAATTAGCCTTTTATTAATAACTATCTTAACAATATTTCCGATATTGTCTGCTTCAGCATCTGTAAATTATTGCCAGCATGATGCGTCTCAAAGTACGATACAAACAAGCGCAGTAGAAAAAACAATCCAATCTATGGATATGAGCAGCGCTCATGACTGCTGTGCAGGTGTAAGTTTGTGTGATCATGGTGCTTGTGACTGTGATAATGGTCAAGCGGCATACTCTTTCTCTAGCACGACGCAAGTTTCTGTCGTGTCATCTTTACCGCAATATAAAGAAATAATTTCTAACTTCTTTATCTCTAAAAATTCAGACTCTCTCTATCGCCCTCCAATAAGCATCCTTTAATTTCCCTGCTATAGATTTAACTGAACTTTGTTTTCAGTGACCTCATATGTTTTTAACATGTTGTAAGACGAATTAAAGAGATTTCAAAATGAATAAACCCGTATTAGTCCTGTTTGTAACAGGCGCTTCACTTATATTAAGTTTTACTCAGTACTCATTTGCTGAAGGTAAACATGAACACAGCCACGGTGAAAAGCATTGGGCAGCACCCAAAGCTGAAGCGGCTAAAGCCAATCCCATTAAAAGTAATCCCACATCAATACAAAGAGGGTCAAAAAGTTATGATCAGCTTTGTGCTTCTTGCCATGGTACTAAAGCACTTGGCGATGGAATAGTCGCGGCTACTCTTGAGCCAAAACCAACCAATTTAAAAGCCATGTCTGGCAGACATAGCGACGGTGATTTTGCTTGGAAAATTGCCAATGGACGTGGTGCAATGCCAGCATGGAATACAGCCCTCGATGAAAATCAAATTTGGGATTTGGTGAATTTTATTCAAAATCTTAAAAATACAGACGATCATGACGATGAAACTCATGGGCATGATGAGCACAAAAAAAAGCATACACACTGAGTACTAAACTATGAAATTTATCATTAAAATAATCCAAACTTTTTTTACTTTAGTCCTGCTAGCAGCAATCGCTATCACAGTTTTTTGGTTTGCCAATGAGCAAGATACGCGTGAGCTTTGGTATAACAAGACCGTGACGCAGCTAACGGGTAAATCATTTGAGCAAACCTTTGGTGACTCTATTAACAAAGAAATGAAGGGCGGCATGGATATGGGGAATAGCCAGCCAAGCATGAGTGCTGTTAAAAATGACACGGTACTTGAACACTCAAAACGCCATTCTGACCCTAATTATGTTTGCCCGATGCATCCACAAATTGTAAAAGGTGAAGAAGGCAGTTGCCCAATCTGTGGAATGGATTTAGTGCTTAATGAGACCGAGGAGGAAGAGCCTGATAACTCTAAAGAACCAAAGGAGAAGAAAATTCTTTACTGGGTAGCCCCAATGGATGCTAACTTTCGACGTGATGAACCTGGTCAATCGCTAATGGGAATGGACTTAGTTCCTGTTTATGATGAAGGTGATGGGGGAGACGATGGTGATGGTTTACCAAAAATCACGATCAACGCAACCACGGCTCAAAATATGGGTGTTCGTATTGAAAAAGCCCAGATTAAAGAGCTTTCTCGTAGTATCAAAACAATAGGTTCTGTCACTTATAATGAAGATAGTTTGCACCATGTGCATTCACGTGCAAGTGGCTGGGTAGAGAAGGTTTACACACGATCATTAGGTGATCCTGTCACCAAAGGTAAAACCTTATTGGAGTTTTATTCTCCTGATATTTTAGCTGCCCAAAAAGACCTGATTATTGCTAAACGAGCAGGGACTTCATTAATGAAAGCCTCCAGAACACGACTTCGTGATTTAAACGTGCCGAAGAGTATTATTGATAAAGTTAGCCGAACAGGAAAATCACAAAATCGTGTTCCTGTTATTGCTAATCATAGTGGTGTTGTCACCCAAATCGGGATTAAAGATGGCATGTACATTACGCCAAGGACAGAGATTTATACCATCGCCGATTTATCCTCTGTGTGGATAATTGTGGATGTATTTGAGCATCAACTCACATGGGTAAATGTTGGTGATAAAGCTGAAATCCAAGTACAAGGAATTCCAGGGAAAACATGGCAGGGAAAGGTGGAATATATCTATCCTGAGCTGAACCCTAAAACACGCACTTTAAAAGTACGTCTAACGATTAATACACCTAAGCAGTTGTTAAAGCCTAATATGTTTGCCGATGTAACACTCATCACTTCTAATAAAAAAGTATTGGCTGTACCTGCTGAAGCCATTATTTATTATGAAAATAGCCCACGTTTAGTGAAAGTGGTAGCAGAAAATAAGTATCAACCGATCGAAATTAAAATCGGTATGAAGTCTGATGGACTAGTAGAGGTTGTAGAAGGGATTGAAGAGGGCGAAAAGATTCTGGTTTCTGGTCAATTTATGATTGATTCTGAAAGTAATTTGCAAGCAAGTTTCCGCAGAATGTCAGGCAAATAAAAGCCTAGGGTAGTTATATATGTTAGCTAAAATAATAGAAGCCTCAATAAAAAATCGTTTTCTGGTCATTATCATTACGGCGTTATTGACTGTCTGGGGAATTGTTTCTCTGAGTAAAACACCATTAGATGCAATTCCTGATTTATCGGATGTTCAAGTCATTGTAAAAACCAGTTTCCCAGGGCAGGTTCCACGGGTAGTAGAAGATCAAGTGACCTATCCAATTACAACCACGATGTTGAGTGTGCCTAAAGCAACCGTGGTGCGTGGTTTTTCATTCTTTGGTGATTCGTATGTGTATGTCATTTTTGAAGATGGCACGGATATTTACTGGGCGCGAGCGCGTGTTCAAGAATACTTAAGTCAAGCCGCCAGCCAATTGCCAAAAGGTGTAGAGCCACGACTTGGCCCTGATGCGACAGGTGTGGGTTGGGTTTATGAATATGCTCTGGTGGATAAAGGAAACACTCATGATTTAGCACAACTACGTTCCTTGCAAGACTGGTTTATTAAATTTGAATTACAAACTGTGCCTGGTGTATCGGAAATTGCCACCATCGGCGGCATGGTTAAACAGTATCAAGTCACAGCTGATCCCAATAACTTACGTGCTTATAATATTACCTTGCGCCAGCTTAAAGAAGCTATCCAGCGTGGCAATCAAGAAACCAGTGGCTCAGTGATGGAGTTGGGTGAAGCAGAATATATGATTAGCTCAAAAGGCTATCTTAAAAATGTTGAAGATATAGAAAACATCCCTGTTAGTTTAAATAAAGAAACAGGTTCACCGATATTATTACGTGATATTGCTAAGGTGCGGATTGGCCCACAGATGCGCCGTGGTATTGCCGAATTAGATGGAGAAGGTGAAGTAGTCGGTGGCATAGTAGTGATGCGTTATGGTGAAAATGCACTTCAAGTTATCAAAGATATTAAAGCTAAAATTGAAGAGTTAAAAGCAGGTTTGCCAGAGGGAGTGGAAATTGTCACTACCTATGATCGCTCTAAACTAATCCTAAGTGCGGTTGATAATTTAAAGATTAAACTGCTAGAAGAATTTGCTGTTGTAGCAATTGTTTGTCTACTATTTCTATTCCACTTACGCTCAGCATTGGTGGCTATTATTAGTTTGCCGATAGGCATTTTAATGGCATTTATCGTGATGCATAACCAAGGTATTAATGCCAACATCATGTCCCTTGGAGGTATTGCTATCGCCATTGGGGCAATGATTGATGCCGCTATTGTAATGATTGAAAATGTGCATAAACATCTCGAACATTATAAAGAGGATCATGGCGTAATGCCTAAAGGAAAAGATCATTGGCAGGTTATTTCCACTGCTTCGGTAGAGGTTGGCCCTGCCTTATTTTTCTCGCTGTTGATTATCACTTTGAGCTTTGTTCCTATCTTTGCTTTAGAAGCGCAAGAAGGACGTTTGTTTTCACCGTTAGCTTTTACCAAAACTTACTCAATGGCAGCGGCTGCTGGTTTAGCCGTTACTCTTGTGCCAGTTTTAATGGGTTATTTTATTCGTGGAAATTTACCTAAAGAAAGCAGTAATCCCATTTCAGTTGTATTGATTTGGATATATCGTCCTTTACTTAAAATTTGTTTAGCTGCACCTTGGATGACTATTTTAGTTTCTATTTTAATCATGCTATCAGCTCTTTATCCTTTGCAAAAAATTGGTAGTGAGTTTATGCCAGAACTAGAAGAAGGTGACTTGCTTTATATGCCAACAACACTTCCGGGCGTGTCTATCGGTAAGGCTCGGGAACTATTGATGCAAACCGATAAGTTGATCAAAACTGTTCCTGAAGTGGAGCGTGTTTTTGGCAAGGTAGGTCGTGCAGAAACTGCTACCGACCCAGCACCGTTAACCATGCTAGAAACCACCATTTTATTAAAACCAAAAAGTGAATGGCGAGAAGGTTTGACGCTTAAAGACTTAATTAAAGAGTTGGATAAACTCGCCAAGTTTAAAGGACTAACAAACGCATGGGTGCAACCGATTAAAACCCGCATTGATATGCTGGCAACAGGTATTAAAACGCCCGTCGGTATCAAAATAGCAGGTCAGGATTTAAAAGTGATTGAGGGGATTGGTAAAGATATTGAGGCCATATTACAAGATGTGCCTGGAACAGCTTCCGTATTTTCGGAGCGTGTTTCGGGCGGTCGATACATTGAAATCATTCCTGATCGAATCACCGCTGCTCGCTTTGGTTTAAACATTGCGGATATTCAGACCATCATCAGCTCTGCTGTGGGGGGTGCAAATATTACCCAGACAGTAGAAGGTTTGGAGCGTTACCCTGTAAACCTACGTTATCCGCGTCATACACGTGATGATATTGATAAGCTAATGAACTTGCCTTTAGTAACGCCCTCTGGAGCACATATTCCCTTATCGCGTGTTGCTGATATTCATTTCGCCGAAGGCCCTCCGATGATTAAGACTGAAAATGCGCGTCTAAATGGTTGGACATTTGTTGATATCAAAGATGTCGATTTGGGTAGTTATGTAAAAAATGCAAGGCAAATTCTTAAGGATGAACTTAAATTACCTGCAGGTTACTCAATTACTTGGGCAGGTCAATATGAGTATTTATTGCGAGTAAAAGATAAACTCAGTTTAGTAATACCGATGATGCTACTAATTATTTTATTGCTCTTGTATCTTACCTTTAGAGACATGATCGCCGCACTTGTTATAATGTTATCACTGCCTTTTGCTTTAGCAGGTGGCGTATGGTTTATCCATGTACTAAATTTTAACTTCTCAGTTGCCGTGGCGGTCGGTTTTATCGCCTTGGCAGGGGTTGCTGCCGAGTTTGGTGTGATCATGCTTATCTATTTAAATAACGCGACTTTAAAAAGAAAACTAGATGAAAAGATGCATAGCATCGCTGACCTTAAAGACAGTATTATGGAAGGCGCAGTAATGCGCGTGCGGCCTAAAGCGATGACGGTCGCGGTGATTATTGCAGGTCTAATACCGATAATGATTGGTGGCGGTACAGGCTCTGATGTGATGCAACGTATCGCGGCTCCTATGATCGGTGGAATGATTACAGCGCCATTACTCTCACTATTAGTAATCCCTGCAATTTATTTAATCTGGCAAAAGCGTAAACTCAAATTAGTGAAAGGGGAATAATCATGAAATATCTTCCTAATAATCAGCTTAAACGTGATATGGCACCCCCCCCTTTTTTACAACATTTGATTGTAGCTTTAGTGGCGGTACTATTTCTCAGTGCTCATACCATTGTAGATGCCAAACCAAGAGCTGCTAAACCAAGTAACTTGAACCAGCTTATAAAAATTGCTGTAGATAATAATCCTGAATTGAAATCGCGAAAGCTAGCTTGGCAAAGTTTGATTCATCAATACCCGCAGGCAACCGCCTATGCTGACCCTAGGCTTACATTTACCGAGGCGATTAACCCGATTGAAACTCGACTTGGTTCTCAAGATCGCGTGGTTGCACTAAGTCAAAAACTCCCCTTTCGTGGCAAGCGTGCGTTAAGAGGTGATCTGGTAAAAAAAGATATCGAAATTGCAAAAACAGGTTTTGATAAAGCCAGTCGTGATTTAGTTGTTGCTTTGAAAAAGTCTTTTTATGAGCTTGTTTATCTTGAAAATGCAATAAAGCTGAGCCTGAAAAACAAACTTGTATTAGAAAAAATTACTCATATTGCCACCACAGACTCAGCAAGCAATTTAACAACGCTTAACGATGTTGCTAAGGCACAAAGTCAATATGCGCAGGTCTCTTTTGATGTACAACTATTAGAAGAATTACGCTCTACTGAATTAACACAAATCAATACCTTACTTAACCGCAATCCCGAGTTTCAGTTTTCAGTCAACACAGGAATTCGCCCACCGACAAAACTGAAGCAACCGATGGCACGCCTTTATAAATGGGCAGAATCAAATGAAGAAGTTACTATTGCCGATTTACAAATTCAAAAAAGCCAAGTCCAATCTAAATTATCAAACTACGCTAGCCTGCCCGATTTCACTGTCGGTGCACGCTATACTCAAATCGGTGAAAGAGATGATGTCACGAATCTAAGACGAAATGGTCGTGATGGCTTTGCGATTAACTTGGGATTAAACATTCCACTTAATCGAACTAAAAATAATGCGATAAAAGAGCAGGCAAGATTAGCTCAACTAAAGAAAATCGAAGATAAAAAAGCGCTTAAAAATCGCTTAAATTACCAGGTAAAATCTATTACTTTTAAGCTCAACAATGCCTATCGACAAGCAACCTTATACGGTAATAATCTTATCCCACAAGCAAACAGAGCGATGCAGGTTGCACAGCTACAATACAGAGAAAACAAAGGGGCTATTGCTGCCTTTTTAGAAACACAATCAACATGGCTTAATTTTCAATTAGCCTATCAGCGAGCGGCTGCTGACTACTGGAAAAATCTCACTGAATTAGAAAAATTAACAGGCAAAAAGCTATGAAAAAGACACTAATAGTAATCTCGTTAATTGCACTTTCTGTTTCTTCTTGTAGCAGTACAAATATGCTTAAACAGTTACAAAATGAATATGATACTTATCAATATTCTGCCTATGTCAGTGATAATTTAAAAGCGCAAACAGCAATAAAGTATCGGCCTAAAAAATCACTCAATACAAATAAGTTAAAGCAGCAAATACGCCAACTTGCGAGCAGGAAAAAACAAGCCCGTGGTAAAATAAATGGAGTGATTTACCAGAATAACTTATATCAGCCCCCTCGCACTTTACAACTAAAAGTAGCACAACTCAAAGCGGGAAAACAATTGCAGCTATGGTTGAAAAACCATTCTAATTTAGCTGCTATTATCACACTTGCACTTAACAATAATCTAGATATTAAAAGTGCTAAAGAATTGGCACAATCAGACTTATCAAAATATGATCAGGTCGGTTTTCTGGATGATATGCTAGCTCAATATGCCGCATTTACTCAAGATATTAAGCTCAGTGGTAGCACCCAAAAACATAAGAGATCGGTTACCACAGGCTTCCCATTTCCAGGTCTTTTGGCACTAAAGTCTTCAATAATTGATCAAAGCGTGGAGGCATCACGACAAGCCTTAAAGCAAAAGGCTCAAGATGTTATTACATCAACCCGTATTGCTTATCATGAATTACAATATGCACAGCAAGACATTGCTATTACAGGGAAAAAAATTAAACTTTTAAACTCACTTAAAAAAGAGATAGAAAGTAATTATTCAACAAATACTGCTGAACTAAGTAGTATATTATTAGTTGATATTGATATTGCCAATAGTCAAAATGCGCGACAAATAGCTAAGGATAAACAGCAGGCACAAAAAGCTCGATTATTTGCTTTATTAAATTTACCTGTGAATTCTAAGCTTGGAAAACTGGATAAGCTAAGCGCTGTAAAACTCCCGAATAGTGGCATTGAATTGATTAAAAAGGCACAAATGAATAGAGTTGAAATTACCCGTTTAAAAGCAGACCTTGAGAAAATGAAGCGTATTATTCAACTTTCTGAGAAACGCTTTTATCCAGATTTTGATGCTGGGTTTAGCCGTTTTCAAAATGGTAAGTTCAGTACTAAACCAAAGATTAAACAAAATAACTTCTTTGCTAGAAATGATGCTTATTTAACTCAGACACGCCAAAAGCTCAAAGCATTACAATCAAAAATAAAAGCACTACAAACAAAAACAGCAGATGATGTTCAACAGGCCATTTCTAGTTATCAAACACAAAAAAGAACCTATGCGCTTTACCAAGATAAATTATTACCAAAAGCTAGGACAACAGAAGACATTGCCAAGAATCTATTTGAAACTGGGGAGACTTCATTTATAGAAGTTATTGATGCTCAGGAAATGATTCTTAATTTTCGCTTAAAATCTAAACAAGCGCTTAAGAACATGAATATCAGTAAAGTAAAATTAATGCGCATTGTGGGTATGAAAAATTAACTAATTCTGCTTTTTAATCTTAAGTTGAATTAGATAATAAATAGCTGCACCAACAAGTCCAGAATACAAACAAAGCTTATGGAGTTCAGCGATACTTAAAAATCCAAAGAATTGATTGTCTTTGAACCAAGGGTAAAAAGGTTCAACATCTGAATGCATAATACTGTCCAAAGCTACGTGAGAAACTGTACCAATATAAGCACTTAGAAAAGCTACCCACCATGCAATTTTAATCGGATTACTGCGTTTTGAAATTCGTAAAATAACTAAACCAAATTCAGAGAGATACTTACCTGAAAGTGCAGCAATAGTAGCTAATAAAAATGCCCCTAAGTAGGTGTGTGAGAAACCATGCAAATGCCCATCACCTGTAATTAGGACGACTAGGGGCTGAATATCCATAATGATTTGTGCCCAACCAAAAACCATTAAGCTAAAGCTACCTTGTAGCAGGGCTTTAATCAGAATCCCAGGGCCCATGTGGATTGGAGTAAATGGCAT